>JAGVUU010000015.1 GCA_019136105.1 Gammaproteobacteria bacterium | reverse complement strand
GCGCACCGGGTCCACCGGGCCGACGTAGTAGATGACGCGGTTGGTGAAGTCGACGCCCTCGGGCAGGCCCTGCCCGCTCGCATACAGGTCGGCGATGCGCTTGTGCGCGGCATCGCGGCCGGTGAGCATCTTGCCGTTCAGCAGCAGCGTCTCGCCCGGCTTCCAGGCCTGCACTTCCTCTCGGGTGAGCGTGTCGAGGTTGACGCGGCGCGAACCGGTGCCAGCGCTCCAGGTCACCTTCGGCCAGTGCTCGAGCGACGGCGGCTCGAGCAGCGCGGGGCCCGACCCGTCGAGCACGAAATGCGCGTGGCGCGTGGCCGCGCAGTTCGGGATCATCGCCACCGGCTTCGAAGCGGCGTGCGTCGCGTAGGTCTTGATCTTGACGTCGAGCACGGTGGTGAGGCCGCCGAGGCCCTGCGCGCCGATGCCGAGCGCGTTCACCTTCTCGTACAACGAGATGCGCAGCTCCTCGAGCTTGCTCGACGGCCCGCGAGCGATCAGCTCGTGCATGTCGATCGGGTCCATCAGCGCTTCCTTGGCGAGCAGCATGGCCTTCTCGGCCGTGCCGCCCACGCCGATCCCCAGCATGCCGGGCGGACACCAGCCCGCGCCCATGGTCGGCACGGTCTTGATCACCCAGTCCTCGAGCGAGTCGCTCGGGTTCAGCATCACGAACTTCGACTTGTTCTCGGAGCCGCCGCCCTTCGCGGCCACGGTCACGTCGACCTTGTCGCCGGGCACCAGCTCGACGTGGAACACGGCGGGCGAATTGTCCTTCGTGTTCTTGCGGGCGAAGATCGGATCATCCACCACCGAGGCGCGCAACGTGTTGTCCGGGTGGCTGTAGGCGCGGCGCACGCCCTCGTTGATCATCTCGGCGAGGCTGCGCTTTGCGTCCCAGCGCACATCCATGCCCACCTTGAGGAACAGGTTGACGATGCCCGTGTCCTGGCAGATCGGCCGGTGGCCCTCGGCGCACATGCGCGAGTTCGTGAGGATCTGCGCAATCGCGTCCTTCGCCGCCGGATTCTGCTCGCGCTCGTACGCCCGCCCGAGGTGCTCGATGTAGTCGATCGGGTGGTAGTAGCTGATGAACTGCAGCGCGTCGGCGACGCTCTGGACGAAATCGTCCTCGCGGATCACGGTCATGGCGCGACTCCTCAGCCGCCCAGCTTGCGCTTGAGCAGCTCGTTCAACTGGGCCGGGTTGGCCTTGCCCTGGGTGGCCTTCATCACCTGGCCGACGAAGAAACCGAACAGTTTGTCCTTGCCCGAGCGGTAATCCGCGAGCTGCTGCGGGTTCTTCGCCATCACCTCGTCGATCGCCTTCTCGATCGCCGAAGTGTCGGTGATCTGCTTGAGGCCCTTTGCCTCGATGATCGCGTCGGCCGCAGCACCCTCGCTCCACATGGCCTCGAACACCTCCTTGGCGATCTTGCCGGAGATGGTGTTGTCGGCGATGCGGACGAGCAGCCCCGCGAGCGCATCGGCGCCGACACGGCTTCCGGTGACGTCGAGGTTCTCCTTGTTGAGCGCGCCCGAAAGCTCGCCCATCACCCAGTTGGCGGCGAGCTTCGCACTGCCACCGAGGCGCGAAACCACGGTCTCGTAGTAATCGGCCATCTCGCGGCTCGCGGTGAGCACCCCCGCGTCGTATTCCGACAGGCCGAAATCACGCACGAAGCGTGCGGCCTTCTCGTCCGGGAGCTCCGGCAGCGTGGTACGCACCGACTCGATCAGGTCTTCGCCGATGGCCAGCGGCAACAGGTCGGGATCCGGGAAGTAGCGGTAATCGTTCGCCTCTTCCTTCGAGCGCATCGAGCGCGTCTCGCCCTTGTCGGGGTCGTAGAGGCGCGTTTCCTGCACCACCTTGCCGCCGCCCTCGATCAGGTCGATCTGGCGCTCGACTTCGTAATTGATCGCGCGCTCCACGAACCGGAACGAGTTCAGGTTCTTGATCTCGGCACGGGTGCCGAACTCGGCCTGGCCGGCGGGCCGCACGGACACGTTCGCGTCGCAGCGGAACGAGCCTTCCTGCATGTTGCCGTCGCAGATGCCGAGGTAGCGCACCAGCGTGTGGATCTTCTTCATGTACGCCACGGCTTCCTTGGCCGAGCGCAGGTCGGGCTCCGAGACGATCTCGAGCAGCGGAGTGCCGGCACGGTTCAGGTCGATGCCGGACAGGCCGTGGAAATCCTCGTGCAGCGACTTGCCCGCGTCCTCCTCGAGGTGCGCGCGCGTGATGCCGATGGTCTTGCGCGTGCCGTCCTCGAGCACGATCTCGAGCGAACCATCTTCGACGACCGGGCGCTCGTACTGGCTGATCTGGTAGCCCTTCGGGAGGTCGGGGTAGAAGTAGTTCTTGCGGGCGAACACCGAGCGGCGCGCGATCTTCGACCCCGTGGCGAGGCCGAAGCGGATGGCCATTTTCACGGCGTCGCCGTTCAGCACCGGCAGCACGCCGGGATAGCCGAGGTCCACGAGGTTGGCCTGCGTGTTCGGCGTGGCGCCGTAGGCGGTGGCGGAGCCCGAGAAGATCTTGCTGCGCGTGGCGAGCTGCGCGTGGATCTCGAGGCCGATGACTGTTTCCCAGGTCATGTGTGGAGTTGAGTGCGTGGAAGACTGAAACCAGGGGGTAGCGGATAGGGGGTAGGGGGTAGTGCCGGAGGCGCGCGGTGCCCGACGATCGGCTCACTCCGCAACATCAGGAAACTCTCCTCTTCCACTATCCCCTACCCCCTATCCCCTATCCCCTCACGCGTACCCATCGGGTACGCGGCGGTGCCAATCAGTGAGCTGCTGATACTGGTGCGACACCGAGAGCAGCCGCGACTCGGCGAAATGCGGGCCGACGAGCTGCAGGCCCACGGGCAGGGCCTTGCCGCCTTCCTGCACGAAGCCGCAGGGAATCGAGATGGCCGGCAGTCCCGCGAGATTCGCACCGATCGTGTAGATGTCGTTCAGGTACATCGTGATCGGGTCGCTGGTCTTCGCGCCGAGCTCGAACGCGGCGGTGGGCGCCGTCGGGCCGATCACCACGTCCACCTCGCCGAATGCGCGCGCGAAGTCCGCGGCGATCAGCTGCCGCACCTTCTGGGCCTTCAGGTAATAGGCGTCGTAATAGCCCGCCGACAGCACGTAGGTGCCGGTCATGATGCGGCGCTTGACCTCGTCGCCGAAGCCTTCGCCACGGGAGCGCTTGTAGAGGTCGGGCAGGTCGCGCGGCGAGTCGCAACGGTGGCCGAAGCGCACGCCGTCGAACCGCGACAGGTTCGACGAGCACTCGGCCGGCGCGACCACGTAATAGGTGGGCACCGAGAGCGGCAGCGCGGGCAGGCTCACCTCGACGATGCTCGCGCCGTTGGCACGCAGCACCTCGATGGCATCCTGCACCCGCTTGCCGACTGCAGGGTCGAGACCCTCGCCGAAGAACTCGCGGATGATGCCGACGCGCAGGCCCTCGAGCGGCGTGGCGAGTTCGGCCCCGTAATCGGGCACGGGCGCATCGACGCTGGTCGAATCGCGCGGATCGAAGCCGGCCATGGCCTTGAGCAGCAGCGCGGCATCCTCGGCCGAGCGCGTGAGCATGCCGCCCTGGTCGAGGCTGGAGGCGAACGCGATCATCCCGTAACGGGAGACGCGCCCGTAGGTGGGCTTGAGGCCCGTGAGGTTGGTGAGCGCGGCCGGCTGGCGGATGGAGCCGCCCGTGTCGGTGCCGCTCGCAGCCGGGGCGAGACATGCTGCCACGGCCGCCGCCGAGCCGCCCGACGAGCCCCCGGGCACGCGCCTCGGGTCCCAGGGGTTCTTCACCGGGCCGTAGAAGCTGGTCTCGTTCGACGAGCCCATGGCGAACTCGTCCATGTTGGTCTTGCCGAGCAGGACCGTGCCCGCGGCCCGCCAGCGCTCGACCACCGTGGCATCGTAGGGAGCCACGAAGTTCGAGAGCATCTTCGAAGAGCACGTGGTGAGGATGCCGTCCGTGCAGAAGATGTCCTTGTGGGCGATCGGGACGCCCGCCAGGGGGCCGCCCTCGCCCTTCGCCAGCGACTCATCGGCGCGGCGGGCATCGTCGAGGGCCCGGTCGGCCGTGACGGTGACGAAGGCATTGAGTTCGGGCCCCAGCCGCTCGATGCGGCCGAGGAAGTGCAGGGTGAGTTCGAGGCTGGAGAACTGCCGGGCCCTGAGGCCCGCCGCGAGCTCCGCAACGGTCAGCGTGTGCAGCGACATGGGGCGGGCCTTACTCGATGACCTTGGGCACGAGGTACAGGCCGGCGGCCACGCTCGGGGCGTTGCGCTGGAATTTCTCGTGCTGGTCGGTCTCGGTGACCGTGTCGGGCCGCAGGCGCTGGACCTGGTCGGCGAGCGGGTGGGCCATCGGCTCCACGCCGCCGGTGTCCGCCGCCGAGAGCTGCTCGACGAAGTCGATGATGCGGGAGAGGCTGTCGACGTACACCGGCATCTGCGCCTCGGTGATCTCGAGGCGGGCCAGATGGGCGATGCCTTCGACCTGGGCGCGCGTCAGGCTCATGTGCGGAAAAGCTCGCGGGATGCAGGAAAAATGCGGCCTGAATCATACACCGTCGCCTTGTGGAAAGTCCCGACAATGGTTAAATTGCCGGGATTCCGCGCGGCACCCGCGCGCCCTCCCAATCCCCCCGATTTCTCCTGCAGATGTTCAAGAAACTCCGCGGCTATTTCTCCAACGACCTCTCGATCGACCTCGGCACCGCCAACACCCTCATCTACGTCCGTGGCAAGGGCATCGTCCTGAACGAGCCCTCCGTGGTGGCCATCCGCGAGGAACCCTCGCGCGGCGGCAAGAAGATCGAGGCCGTGGGCACCGAGGCGAAGAACATGCTCGGCCGCACGCCGGGCAACATCACTGCCATCCGCCCGCTGAAGGACGGCGTCATCGCCGACTTCACCGTCACCGAAAAGATGCTGCAGTACTTCATCGAGAAGGTGCACGGCAACCGCCTGATCCGCCCGAGCCCGCGGGTGCTGGTCTGCGTGCCCTACGGGTCGACGCAGGTCGAGCGCCGCGCGATCCAGGAATCGGCGGAAGGCGCCGGCGCCCGCTGGGTGCGCCTGATCGAGGAGCCGATGGCCGCCGCGGTCGGCGCCGGCATGCCGGTGCACGAGGCGCGCGGCTCGATGGTGCTCGACATCGGCGGCGGCACCTCCGAGGTGGCGGTCATCTCGCTGAACGGCATCGTCTATGCGGCCTCGGTGCGCATCGGCGGCGACCGCTTCGACGAGGCCATCATCAACTACGTGCGCCGCAACTACGGCATCCTGATCGGCGAGGCCACGGCCGAGCGCATCAAGATCGAGATCGGCTCGGCCTACCCGGGCCAGCAGGTCCGCGAGATCTCCGTGAAGGGCCGCAACCTGTCCGAGGGCGTGCCGCGCAGCTTCACGCTCAACTCCAACGAGATCCTCGAGGCGCTGCAGGAACCGCTGCAGGGCATCGTGGGCGCCGTCAAGGCCGCCCTCGAGCAGACGCCGCCCGAACTCGGCTCCGACGTGGCCGAGCGCGGCATCGTGCTCACGGGCGGCGGCGCGCTGCTGCGCGACATCGACAAGCTGCTCATGGAGGAAACCGGCCTGCCGGTCGTGGTCGCCGAAGACCCGCTCACCTGCGTGGCGCGCGGCGGCGGCAAGATGCTGGAACTGATCGACGAGCACGGCCCGGGCCTGTTCGGGCTCGATTGATCGCGGGCGCACTCCCCGCCCCGCCGCCGTGGTCGAACTGAGCCACGATTCGCGCCCGATCATCGGCCGCGGCCCGCCGCTCGGCGCCACGTTCCTCACGCTGGCGCTGGCGTCCGTCGCGCTGATGGTGGCCGACAAGCGCTACAACCAGCTCGAGCAGGTGCGCGAGTGGCTGTCCGCGGCGGCCTACCCGGTGCAGGCCGCAGTCGACCTTCCATTCCGCGCCTGGGACTGGGTCACCGACTCCTTCGCGGATCGCAGCCGCCTGCGCGAGGAGAACCTCGAACTCACCGCCCGCCTGCGCCTCGCGAACCTGCAGCTGCAGCGCTTTGCCGCGCTCGAGGACGAGAACCGCCGCCTGCGCGACATGCGCGAGAACTCGGCCGGCGTGGCCGACCGCGTGTTGGTCGCCTCGATCATGAACGTCGACCTCGACCCGTTCCGGCACCGCGTGCTGGTGGACAAGGGTGCACGCGACGGCGTGTTCAAGGGCCAGGCGGTGCTCGACGCCGAGGGCATCTTCGGCCAGGTCTCGCAGGTGCACGCCGAGACCGCCGAGGTGATCCTGATCAGCGACGCCGAGCACGCGATCCCGGTGCAATCCAACCGCAGCGGCCTGCGCACGATCGCGGTGGGCACCGGCGATTCGGACCGCCTGTCGCTGCCGTTCGTCACCGTCGAATCCGACCTCAAGGCCGGCGACCTGCTGATCTCGACCGGCATCGGCGGTGTGTTCCCACGGGGTTACCCGGTGGCCGAGGTCACGCGCGTCGATCGCACCGCGGCGGCGACGTTCGCGCTGGTGGACGCACGTCCGACGGCGCGACTCGATCGCAATCGTGAGGTGCTGCTCGTGTGGTTCACGCCGCCCGTGGCACCGCTCGAGCCGGCCGCCGATGCGACCGGGGCTACTGCGGCCGCGCCCGCCGCCGCCGAGCCGGTGGCAGCAGCGCCGCCTGCGGCCGAACCTGCGGCGCAGCCCGCAGCGGAGCAACCGCGGTGAGGCCCACCAACTTCACGCGCCGCATCCTCTACTGGCTCAGCGTGGCAATGGGCCTCGTGCTCGCCATCGTGCCGCTGCCCGAGTGGTTGAGCCCGGTGCGGCCCGACCTGGCGCTGCTCGCCGTAATCTACTGGATCCTCACCAGCCCGCGCATCGCCGGCCTCGGCTACGCGTGGCTCGCGGGCCTCTTCCTCGACGTGCTGCACGGCATGACCCTCGGCCAGCACGCGCTCGGCTTCGTCCTGGTGGCGTTCCTCACGCACCGTGCGCAGCTGCGCATGCGCATGTTCCCGATCCTGCACCAGGCAGGCGCCGTCATGGTGCTGCTCGCGGTGTACCACTTCGTGATCTTCTGGACCGACGGGCTGACCGGCCACGGCTACACCGGCTGGAATCGCTGGTTGCCGGTGCTCTCGGGCGCCCTGCTCTGGCCGCTGATCGTGGCGGCGGGCGACACGCTGACGCGTCGCTCGCGCTGACGGCCCGCGCGATGGCAGGTTCCGTTCGACTCAAGGACCACTGGGGCGAGCAACGGCTCTTCGGCCGCCGCATCATCGCTGCGACGGTCGTGATCCTGCTGCTGGTCGGCGCGTTGTTCGCACGGCTCTTCTACCTGCAGGTCGTCAAGCACGAGTATTTCAGCGACCTGTCGCAGGGCAACCGGATCCGCATCGAACCGTTGCCGCCGAGCCGCGGTCTCATCCTCGACCGCAATGGCGAGCCGCTCGCGCTCAACCGCCCGGCCTACCAGCTCGAACTCGTCCGCGAGCAGACCCCCGACGTCGAGGACACACTTGCGCGCCTCGTCGAGCTCGAACTGCTCGCCGCCGACGACCTGGAGCGCGTGCGCCGGCTCATCAAGGCGCGGCGCAGCTTCGACGCCGTACCCATCCGCCTGCAGCTGTCCGAGGAAGAGCTGGCACGGTTCGCCGTCAACCGGCCGGACTTCCCGGGGGTCGAGGTGCGCCCGCGGCTCACCCGCCACTACCCCAAGCTCGGCACCGGGGTGCACGCGATCGGATACGTGGGCTCGATCAGCGAGGCCGACCAGGAACGCATCGACGTCGCGAACTACGCCGGCACCACGCTGATCGGCAAGCTCGGCGTGGAACGCGCCTACGAGGACGACCTGCATGGTGAGACCGGCTACCAGCAGCTGCTGGTGAACGCGCAGGGTCGCCGCGTCGAACGCGTCGGGCTCAGCACACCGGAGCTCACGCGCAGGGAACCGGTCGCCGGCAACGACCTGTATCTCGCCGTCGATGCCCGCCTGCAGCAGGCGGCCGAGGGGGCACTCGCCGGGCAGCGGGCCGCGGTCGTCGCGATCGACCCGCGCAACGGCGACGTCCTCGCGTTCGTGAGCACGCCCACGTTCGACCCGAACGGCTTCGCGCGCGGCCTGAGCTACGCCGAGTACGCCGCGCTCTCGACGGATATCGACGTGCCGCTCTACGACCGGGCGCTGCGGGGCGTGTACCCGCCCGGCTCGACCATCAAGCCGCTGGTGGCGCTCGCAGCCCTGCAGCTGGGCGTCGAGCGGCCGGAGGCGCGGCGCCTGTGCCGCGGCGCATTCCAGCTGCCGGGCTCGAGCCACCGCTACCGCGACTGGAAGAAGACCGGCCACGGCAGCGTGGACATGCACATGGCGATCGCTGTGTCCTGTGACGTGTATTTCTACGGCGTGTCCGCCGAGATGGGCATCGACCGCATGCACGACTTCCTCGCCCAGTTCGGGCTCGGCGACAAGGTGGGCATCGACATCGCCGGCGAGCGCAAGGGCATCCTGCCGTCGACCGCCTGGAAACGCGGTGCGTTCAAGCAGAAATCGGCCCAGGTCTGGTTCCCCGGCGAGACTGTGATTGCCGGCATCGGCCAGGGCTACATGCTCGCCACGCCCCTGCAACTCGCGCACGCCACGGCGGCGATCGCAATGCGCGGGCAGCGCTTCAAGCCGCGCCTGGTGAAGGCGGTTCGCGATGCACGCACCGGCGCGCTGCGCGAGATTCCACCCGAACCGCTGCCGGCCGTGGAGGTGAACGACCCGGCGTACTGGGACGTGATCATCGGCGGCATGGTGGGCGTCACCAACGACCCGTGGGGCACTGCGCGCCGCGCACAGATCGGCGCGCCGTACAGGATCGCGGGCAAGACCGGCACTGCGCAGGTGTTCACGGTCGGCCAGAACGAGAAATACAACGAAGCCGACGTCGCCGAGCGCCTGCGCGACCACGCCTTGTTCGTCGCGTTCGCGCCGGCGGACGACCCGAAACTTGCGGTCGCCGTGGTGGTCGAAAACGGCAGGAGCGGCAGCGGCACGGCGGCACCGATCGCGCGCAAGATCTTCGACGCCTACCTGCTGCCGCCCGACCAGCAGGCTGCCGCGGCGCAGGCGACGGTGGCCGCGCCGGCACCGGAGGGCGAGGAATGAGGATCGACATCGCCGGCCCGGGCTATTCGAGCCGCGCGCAGCGTACGCTCACGGTCTCCGGGCGCGTGCTCGAGGCGCTGCATCTCGACGGCCCGCTGCTGCTTGCCGTGCTCGCCGTGTGCACGGCCGGTCTCGTGGTGCTGTTCAGTGCCGCGGGCGAGGACGTGGGAGTGTTCCTGCGCCAGGCTGCGCGCGTGGGCCTCGGCTTGGGCGTCATGGTTGCGGTAGCGCAGGTGCCGCCGCGCGTCCTGCGCGCCGTGGCACCCTGGCTGTACGCCGCGGGCGTGCTGCTGCTGGTGGCCGTCGCGCTGGTCGGCGACATCGCCATGGGAGCGCAGCGCTGGCTCGACCTCGGCGTCATCCGCTTCCAGCCGTCCGAGATCATGAAGATCGCGCTGCCGCTCGCCTGCGCGTGGTACCTGCACGACCGGCCGCTGCCCCCGGATTTCCGGACGCTGCTGGTGCTAGCCGTGGCGATCCTGGTACCGGTGCTGCTCATCGCCGAGCAGCCCGACCTCGGCACCTCGCTGCTCGTCGCGGCGGGCGGCGCCCTTGTCGTGCTGCTCGCGGGCCTGCAGCTGCGCTACATCCTCGGGCTGGGTGCACTGCTCGCGGGCGCCGTGCCGGTCCTGTGGCACTTCCTGCACGACTACCAGCGCCAGCGCGTGCTCACGTTCCTCAACCCGCAGAACGACCCGCTCGGCGCTGGTTATCACACCATCCAGTCACAGATCGCGATCGGCTCCGGGGGCGTATTCGGCAAGGGCTACATGAACGGCAGCCAGGCGCACCTCGAATTCCTGCCCGAACGGTCCACCGACTTCATCTTCGCGGTGATCGGCGAAGAGTGGGGCCTCGTCGGGCTGGCCGTGCTGATGGTGCTCTACCTGTTCGTGCTCGCGCGCGGCATGTACATCGCCGTGCAGGGCCAGGACACGTTCTGCCGGCTCATCGCGGGTGCGCTGACGTTGCTGTTCGCCGTGTACATCTTCGTCAACAGCGGCATGGTCGCCGGCCTGCTGCCGGTGGTCGGCGTACCGCTGCCGCTCGTGAGTTACGGCGGCACTTCGATGGTGACCCTCATGGCGGGCTTCGGTATCCTCATGTCGGTCCACTCCCGTCGCAAGCTGGTCGCGACGTGACCGGCCTCCATCACCCAACCCCAAGGCAACGGATGCCCCACGCAAAGCTCATCGCCTGCGCCGCCGCGCTGCTCGCCGTTCTTCCAGCGACCAGCATCGCCCTCGACGAACAGCGCGCCGAGGTGCAGTCGTTCATCCGGGAGATGGCCGACCGCCACGGTTTCGCTGCCGGCGACCTGGGCCAGGTGTTCGCGCGCGTCGAAGCGCGCCCGTCGATCATCGACTTGATGACCCGGCCCGCCGAGAAGGCGAAGCCCTGGCACGAATACCGCGCGCTGTTCCTGACCGGCAAGCGCATCGCACGGGGCGCCGAGACGGCCCGGCAGCAATCCGAGGCGCTGCAGCTTGCGGCGCAGCGCGGCGTGCCGGCGCAATACCTGCTCGCCATCACGGGCGTAGAGACTTTCTACGGCGAGATTCTCGGCCGTCACCGGGTGATTGACGCCCTCGCCACGCTCGCCTTCGACTACCCGCCGCGCAGCCCGTTCTTCCGCGGAGAACTCGAACAGTTCCTGCTCATGTCGCGCGAGGAAGCGCTCGACCCGCTTGCGCCGGTCGGCTCCTACGCGGGCGCGATGGGCATCCCGCAGTTCATGCCGACCAGCTTCCGCACCTGGGCGGTGGACGGCGACGGCAACGGCCACCGCGACCTGTGGGGCAGCTGGCACGACGTTTTCGCGAGCGTCGCCAACTACCTCACGTCGCACGGCTGGCGCGCCGGCGAGCCTGTGATGGCCCGGGCCGACGTCACTGGCGCAGACCTCGACGGCCTCGAGTTCGGCAAGCTCGCGCTGTCCGACACGGTGGGGTCGCTGCGCAGGCGCGGCGTCAAGTTCGACACGATGCTGCCCGAGACCGCGCCGGCGGTGCTGATCCGGCTCGCCGGCGCCGACGGCCCCGAGTTCCGCGTCGGCTTCGCCAACTTCTACGCCATCACCCGCTACAACCGCAGCCAGCTCTACGCCAGCGCAGTCAACGACCTTGCGGAAGCGCTCGCCGCGACCTGGCGGCCGCCGGTCGAGACGGCACCGGCCGACCAGCCATCGCAGGCCAAGCCGTTCACCTCCATTTCATCCGCCGAGTGATCCTTGCGGCCCCGGCGCACCCCGACACCACACCAAGCATCCCGGAAATGACACGCTTCAACACCGCACTCACCGTCACGATCGCCGCATTCGCCGTCACGCTGGCCGGCTGCTCCAGGGAAGCCGAAGAAGTGCCGGCTGCCGCTGCCCCGCCGCCAGAGGTCACGCAGCCTTCGCCGATTCCGCCGCCGCCGGCGATCAATGCACGCAGCTACATCGTGATGGACCACGACAGCGGCCGTGTCCTGGCAGCGCTCGAACCCGACTCGCGGCAGGAGCCCGCGAGCCTCACCAAGGTGATGACCGCCTACGCCGTGTTTCGCGCGCTCAAGGAAGGCCGCATCAAGCTGGACGACATGGTGACGATCAGCGAGTACGCCTGGAAGCAGGAAGGTTCGCGGATGTTCGTCCAGGTCGGCACGCAGGTTTCGGTCGAGAACCTGATCCAGGGCATGATCGTGCAGTCGGGCAACGATGCCACGGTGGCGTTGGCCGAGCACGTCGCTGGCACAGAACCCACGTTCGTGCAGATGATGAACGCCTACGCGAAAGAGCTCGGCATGACGGGCTCGCACTTCACGAACTCGCCCGGCATGCCCGACCCGGAGCACTACATGACGGCGCGCGACGCCGTCATCCTGTCGAGCGCGCTCATCCGCGAGTTTCCCGAGTACTACCGCTGGTACTCGCAGAAGGAGTTCTCCTGGAACGGCATCACGCAGCAGAACCGCAACGGCCTGCTGTGGCGCGAACCGTCGGTGGACGGCGTCAAGACCGGCCACACCGAGACCGCCGGCTACTGCCTGATCGTGTCGGCCAGGCGCGAGGACATGCGGCTCGTCTCGGCGGTGCTCGGCACGGAGTCGATGCGCGCGCGCGAGGACGCCAACATGGCACTGATCAACTACGGGTTCAATTTCTTCGAGACGAAGCGCCTCTACGCGGCCGGCCAGCCGCTCACCACGGCGCGCGTCTGGAAAGGCAAGAGCCCCGAGGTCGGGCTGGCCCTGAAGCGCGACCTGTTCGTCACCGGACAGCGCGGCCACGTGGGCAGCGTGAAGGCCGAATTCGAGCTGCCGGAACGGCTCGTAGCGCCGCTGTCCACGCAGGCGCCGATCGGCAAGGCGAGCATCGTGGTCGATGGCGCCACGATCGCCACGCACGACCTGTACCCGGCCGCGGACGTGCCGGCCGGCGGCTTCTTCCGCCGCACGGTGGACACGGTGCGCCTCTGGTTCAATTGAGATGGCTGCGCCCTACCCCACCTGTTACCTGAACGGCGAGCTGCTGCCGCTCGCCGACGCACGCATCTCGCCGCTCGATCGCGGATTCCTGTTCGCGGACGGCGTGTACGAGGTCGTTCCGGTGCACCGTGGACGCCCGTTCCGGCTGGGCGCGCACCTCGAGCGCCTCGACGACAGTCTCGCCGCCATCCGCCTTGCAAACCCCCACGACACGCAGACGTGGGCGGCGATCCTCGGGCGCGTGGCCGAGGCCGCGGGCGGCAGGGAGATGCTCATCTACCTGCAAGTGACGCGTGGTGCCGAGTTCGGGCGCAACCACCTGTTCCCGAAGCCGGCGGTGCCCACGGTGTTCGCCTTCGCGAGCGAGTATCCGCTGCCCTCAGCGGCCGCCCTCGAGCGCGGCCTGCGCGCCGTGACGCTCGAGGACATACGCTGGGCACGCTGCGACATCAAGTCAGTGGCCTTGCTCGGCAATGTGCTGTTGCGCGACGAGGCGGCGGCGCGCGGCGCCGACGAGGCGCTGCTCGTTCGCGACGGGCTGCTCACGGAGGGCTCATCGAGCACGGTGTTCCTGTGCGTCGGCGGCACGCTGGTCACGCCGCCGAACGACCATCGCATCCTGCCCGGCACGTCGCGCGATGCCGTGCTCGAGCTCGCGCAGGGCTGGCTGCCGAGCGAGATCTGCGACGTCGAGGCCCGCGTCCTGAAGAACGCCGATGAGGTCTGGATCGCCTCGGCGGGCCGCGGAGTGCTGCCCGTGACGACGATTGACGACAGGCCCGTCGGCAAGGGGCGCCCCGGCCCGTTATGGACAGAGATGTACCACCGCCTGCAGCGACACCTCGACGAAGTCGCGGCGACGCCCGCACTCTGAGCCATGGCCGAAGACACCCTTCTCGAGTTTCCGACCGACTTCCCCATCAAGATCATGGGCGCGGCGAGCGACGAGTTCCGCAGCCTCGCGATCGGCATCGTCTCGCGGCATTTCGGTGAACTCGACGCGGCGCGCATCGAGGAACGCCCCAGCAAGGGGGGCAAGTACCTCGGGCTCACCATCACGGTGCGCGCCGAGAGCAAGGCGCAGCTCGACGCCGTTTACATGGAGCTGACGTCCTGCCGCCAGGTGCTGGTCGCACTCTGAGCGGGCGGCCCGCACCCGAGTTCCGCAAGTAGCCGCGGCGCGAGGGCGTCCGCGACCGCGCCGAGGTCGGCCGGCCCGCCCAGCTCGCTCACCTGCGTCATTTCGAGTCCCGCGTAGCCGCAAGGATTGATGCGACGGAACGGCTCGAGGTCCATCGCGACGTTGAGCGCGAGCCCGTGGTACGAGCAGCCGCGACGGATGCGCAGCCCCACGCTCGCGAGCTTGCGCGGCCCGACGTACACGCCGGGCGCGTCGCGCCGGCCGTAAGCCTCGATGCCCCAGTCCGCCACGGTGGCAACGATCGCGCGCTCGATGCCCTGCACGAGGGCACGCACCCCCAGCCTCGCGCGTCCGAGGTCCAGCAGCGGGTACACCACGAGCTGACCCGGGCCGTGGTAGGTCACCTGGCCGCCGCGGTCGATCTGCACCACCGGGATGTCGCCGGTGCCGAGCAGGTGCTCGGGCTTCGAGTTCATGCCGAGCGTGAAGACCGGCGGATGCTCGAGGAACCAGATCTCGTCGGGCGTGTCGGCGCCGCGCACATCGACGAGCCGCTGCATGGCGCGCCACGTCGGCTCATATTCGACGCGGCCGAGCCAGCGCAGGACGGGCGCGTCCATGAATGGCAGCCGGCTCAGCGCGTGGCGACGCCGCCCGCGCCGAGGCCTGCGTTGTTGCGTGCGAGCGCCTGCTCGGCACGGTAGCTCGAGCGCACCAGCGGACCTGCCACGCACTCGAGGAAACCACGTGCCAGCGCGGCGGCGCGATAACCCTCGAACTCCTCGGGCGTCACGAAGCGCTCGACGGCCAGGTGGTTCACCGTGGGCCGCAGGTACTGGCCGAGCGTGAGGATGTCCACGCCGATCGCGCGCAGGTCGTCCATCGACTCGAGGATTTCGTCGTTGGTCTCGCCGAGGCCGAGCATCAGGCTGGTCTTGGTCAGAACGCCGGGGCGATGCTCCTTCGCGTGCGCCAGCACCGCGAGCGTCTGTGCATAGGAGGCACGCGGGTCGCGCACCGGGTGCGTCAGGCGCCGCACCGTCTCGACGTTCTGCGCGAACACGTCGAGGCCGCTGTCCACGACCGTCGCGACGTCGTCGAGCACGCCCTGGAAATCGGGCGTGAGCGCCTCGACCGCGGTCTCGGGGCACAGCCGCTTGATCTCGCGCACGCACGCCGCGAAGTGGCCGGCGCCGCCGTCCTCGAGGTCGTCGCGGTTCACGGAGGTGAGCACCACGTAGCGCAAGCCCATGAGCTGCACCGTGCGAGCGGCATTGGCGGGTTCGTCGGCGTCGAGCCAGCCACGCGGGTTGCCGGTGTCCACCGCGCAGAACCGGCAGGCGCGCGTGCAGACCTCGCCCATCAGCATCAGCGTGGCAGTGCCTGCGTTCCAGCATTCACCGATGTTCGGGCACTTGGCTTCCTCGCAGACCGTGGCAAGCCGATGCTCGCGGACCGCCTGGCGCACGGCGTCGAAGCGCTGGCCCGCGGGCATGGGCGCGCGCAGCCACGACGGCTTGCGGCCCGCCGGCAGCGGCGCCGTGTTGGCCGTGGCCTTGATGCCGTCCTTGATCGCCGTGATGCCTTGCGGCGTCACGTACTTCCGGCCGCTGCGCGCGGCGCTCGGGACGACGGGTATGCCTTTGAATTCGCTCATGACGGGTCCGCAGGTGTGAGGCGCGAATTGTACCCGGTCAGGCTGGCTGCGCCGTGGCTCGCGCTGAACGGCCCTCCGGGAAGTGATCTCCCCGGGGACGCCGTGAACCCATCCCTGGGGGCTCGCGCGCGGCGTCCTGGCCGCGCGACGCCCCGGGGAGATCACTTC
>JAGVUU010000022.1 GCA_019136105.1 Gammaproteobacteria bacterium | reverse complement strand
AACACCGGCCAGTCGCGCATGCGCGCCACCAGCTCGGCTGGCTGGCCGTCGCGCATGTACGCCACGGCAGGGGTGACCACGACGCCGAAGCGTGCCATCAGTGCCGCCTCGTCACGCCTGTCGACGAGGCCGACGCGCAGGCGGCCCTGGTAGCCAGCGGCGAGTTCGCGCACGACCACAGCCACGTCGAGGCCTTCGGGACGCGCGTTGACGTCGCCTGTGAAGAACAGCAGCGCGCGAGGGTTGCGCGCCAGGAAGTCGTCGATGTCGGCCTTGCGAATCAGGTCGCAGGCCGGGTGCGAGGCCAGCGCCTCGAGCACGTCGGTCATGCCGGGTCTCCTCCGGTGGTCTTGTTCTTGCTCTCGTTGGCGGCCCGGATCGCGAGGAAACGCTCGTCGCCCGCGCGGCAGGCGACTTCGGGCGAGGGCCGCCCGGACTCGTAGCGGTCCTGCATCACGGCACCGATCACCACGTCGCGCGCCGGCCCGCCCGTGCGGGTGCGAACTTCGACACCCCAGCGCCGCAATTCCTCGATGCCGAGTGCCAGGGCCGCCGGGATCTGGGCGCGCACTTCGTCCGTGAGGCTGCCGCCGTAATCAGCGAGCTGCACCGGCTTGATGCCCACCACGGTGAGGTGTTCTGGCTTGTGCCCCAGCAGCTCGAGGCTCGCGAAGATGTCGTTCACGCCGACCTGGTGCAGGCTCATCTTGTTGCCGCCCATCAACAGCGGCACTTCGTCGTCCCGGGCCACCACCAGCGAACCCGGCTCGCCGCGGTGGGCGACCGCGTCGAACAGCAGCACGTGGGTGGCATCGAGCAGCTCGGGGACGAGCGCCAGTCCGAGCGTGCCGCCGTCCATCACGGCGACGTCCGCCGGGACGTCGAAGCCCTCGCCGAGCGCCTCGACGCAGCGGACGCCGAAACCTTCGTCGGCCCACAGCAGGTTGCCGACGCCAAGCACCACGATACGGCGCTGCGGCGCCGGTGAATCTTCTTTCATCTTGCCGTACTGCCCCCTGCGGAGGGTAAGTGGACGATGTCCAAAAGTATAACGGGACAGTGGGAGGTCGGGGCCGCTTGGCCCCTCGTCCCGCTGTCCCGTCGGCTCGTCCGGAGCCCGGGCCTCAGCGCCCGTGCCTCAGCGGAAGAACCTCCAGCCGCTGATCATCGCGCTCACCGCGGTCTGGCGGTGCGTCATGTCCTCGCGGATCGCCATGTACATGTGGACGATCGAGAAGATGATCACCACCCACATGGCGACGCCGTGCCACAGGCGCACCGTCATCGACTCGCCGAGCACCACGAACACCCAGCCGAACAGGCTGTACCACAGCGTGTTGATGCCCATCTGCTCCGCGTAGAGCGCGAAGCCGGTCAGCAGCAGCACGATCAGCGGCAGCATGAACATGGTGAACATGGCGAACTGCGCAAGCGGATTGTGGCCGATGTACTCCTTCGGCTGACCCATGAACAGGTACCAACGCACCTCGGCGAAGACCTCCTTCCACCACCCGATGCTCCAGAACGGGATGTAGAAGATCTGCCGGGCATGGTGGCCGCCGACGATGAAGGCGTAGACGCGCAACAGGAACGCCACGCCCAGGATCATCCCGGCCGCGAAGTGCGTGAAGCGGATCCAGCCGAACAGGTAGGCGTCATAGGCTTCGCCGCCGATGGATGGCAGCGGCGAGCCGATGAAGTAGCCCGTGACGGCCAGCGCGATGATCGCCAGCATCGTCACCCAGTGCCAGATGCGGATACCCGCCGTGTACACGTACACGGGACCGGGGATCACCCCGGCGGGCGGCATGATCGCCTCGCCGAAGTGCCCTGCCCGCACGCGCGCCTCGGGCGGCGTCGAAGGGAGATATTTTTCGCTCATGACGCCCTCCTCAGCGCACCTTGACGCTCGTGAGCTCGTTGCCCTCCATGTCGAGCACGTGCGTCGCGCACGCCAGGCACGGGTCGAAGCTGTGGATGGTCCGCAGGATCTCGAGCGGCAGGTTCGGGTCGTGCATCGGCGTGTCGAGCAACGCCGCCTCGTACGCACCGATCTTGCCGGCCGGGTCACGCGGGCTCGCGTTCCAGGTGGTCGGCACCACGCACTGGTAGTTCTTGATCTTCTTGTCCTCGATGTCGATCCAGTGCGCCAGCGCGCCGCGCGGGGCCTCGACGAAGCCGACGCCCTGGGCCGACTTCTTCCACGTGCTGGGCTCGAAGTTGGCCATGTTGGCCGTATTGATGTCGCCGGCCTTGATGTTGGCGAGCAGCTTGTTGTACTCGTCCTTCAGCTTGTGCGCCGCCCACGTGCACTCGAGGCCGCGGGCCGCCGTGCGGCCGAGGGTCGAGAACAGCGCGGTGACCGGCACGC
This sequence comes from Gammaproteobacteria bacterium, assembly GCA_019136105.1. Classification (GTDB taxonomy): domain Bacteria; phylum Pseudomonadota; class Gammaproteobacteria; order Steroidobacterales; family Steroidobacteraceae; genus RPQJ01. Next base: position 13,232 of record JAGVUU010000022.1, on the reverse strand, counting down.
CGAGCTGGGCGAGCACCGGGTCCACCAGGGCCTTGATGTCTTCCTGGCCCTTCACGTAGCCGATCACGAAGCGGGCGAGCGGGCCCACTTCCATCGCGTGGCCCTTCCAGCGCGGGGCCTTGACCCACGAGTACTTCGAGGCCTCGTCGACCGCCTCGATCGCCGTGCGCGTGCCCTTGGCGCCGCCGATGTCGAAGTTCGGCACGGTCTCGCCCTTGAGGGGGTGCAGGCCGGTCGCCTCGTCGGCGTACTTGTACCAGGAGTGGTTGACGAACTCCTGCACCTCGTCTTCCTTCATCAGGTCGATGGGCAGGACTTCGTTCAGGTTGCCGTCGATGATGACGCCGGTCGGGAACATCATGTTGTCGGGCGAGTAGTTGTTCGCCGACTTCGGCAGGTCGCCGTACGACATCAGGTACTTCGACGACAGGCCGCCGCCGATCGACGCCCAGTCCTTGTAGAACGAGGCGATGGCGAGCAGGTCGGGGATGTACACCTGGTCGATGAACTCGATCGTGCGATCGATGATGCGCCCGACCATGTTCAGGCGTTCCATGTTGATCGCGCCGACCGCGCCCACGTCGTTCAGGTTGATCGGCGACGGCACGCCGCCCACCAGCCAGTTCGGGTGCGGGTTGCGGCCGCCGAAGATCGCCTGGATCTTCACGATCTCCTTCTGGAAGTCGAGCGCCTCGAGGTAGTGCGCCACCGCCATCAGGTTCGCCTCGGGCGGCAGCTTGTAGGCCGGGTGGCCCCAGTAGCCGTTGCGGAACGGCCCGAGCTGTCCCGACTCGACGAACTTCTTCAGGCGATTCTGCAGGTCGCGGAAGTAGCCCGGCGAGGACATCGGCCAGCTCGACAGCGACTGAGCCAGCTCGGAGGTCGCCTTCGGGTCGGCGCTGAGCGCGCTCACCACGTCCACCCAGTCGAGGGCGTGCAGGTGGTAGAAGTGCACCAGGTGATCCTGCGCGAACAGGGTCAGGTGCATGATGTTGCGGATCGTGTTCGCGTTCTCCGGGATCTCGATGCCGAGCGCGTTCTCGACGGAGCGGATCGAGGCCAGCGCGTGCGTGCCCGTGCACACGCCGCAGATGCGCTGCACGAAGGCCCACGCGTCGCGCGGGTCACGGCCGCGGAGGATGACCTCGAGGCCGCGCCACATCGTGCCCGTGGACACCGCGTTGCGGATGATGTTGTTCTCGTCGACGTTCACCTCGATGCGGAGGTGACCCTCGATGCGCGTGATCGGATCGACGACGACGCGCTTGCCCGAGTTGTCGAGCTGGAAGCCGTTGGGGGTTGCAATGCTCATTGTTCAGTTCTCCGATCGGTCAGGCGCGCTTGTCGGTTTCGGCGGGTGAATTCGGCTTCACCTTGGCCTGGCGCAGGGCCGTGAGGCCCGCGTGCGCCGCGATGCCGACGCCGACCACTGCCGCGGCCGTGGCGCCGATGCGGTTCGCCGTCGCTTCCGCGCCGAACTGCGGGAAGGTCTGCAGCCGCTCGTAGAACGGCCCGTTGTCCCAGAAGTCCGGCTCGGAGCAGCCGAGGCAGCCGTGGCCGGAGGCGATCGGGAACGACACGCCCTCGTTCCAGCGCGTGGTCGAGCAGGCGTTGTAGGTCGTCGGCCCGCGGCAGCCCACCTTGTACAGGCAGTAGCCTTCGCGCGAGCCGCGGTCGTCGAAGGTCTCGGCGAACTGGCCGGCGTCGAAATGGCAGCGGCGGTAGCACTTGTCGTGCACGCGCTGGCTGTAGAACATCAGCGGGCGGCCCTGCTTGTCGAGTGCCGGCAGCTCGCCGAAGGTGACGTAGTAGGTGATCACGCCGGTCATGACTTCGGCGATCGGCGGACAGCCCGGCACCTTCACGATCGGCTTGTTCTTGATGACCTTGTGGATCGGCGTGGCCTGCGTCGGGTTCGGCTTGGCAGCCTGCACGCAGCCCCACGAAGCGCACGAGCCCCACGCGATGACCGCGGCGGCGTCGGCGGCGACGTGCTTCAGCTTGTCGACGAACGGCTTGCCGCCCGGGATGCAGAAGATGCCGTCCTCGGCGAGCGGCGGGTTGCCCTCGACCGCGAGGATGTACTGGCCCTTGTAGTCACGCATCACGTCTTCGATGGCCTGCTCGGCCTGGTGGCCGGCGGCTGCCATGATCGTGTCGTCGTAGTCGAGCGACACCATCGACAGGATGACGTCCTTCGCCAGCGGGTGCGCCGAGCGGATGAAGCTCTCGGTGCAGCAGGTGCACTCGAGACCGTGCAGCCAGAGCACCGGCACGCGCGGCTTGGTTTCCATCGCGTGGGCGATCTTGCCGGCGAAGTGCGGCGCGAGCCCGAGGGAAGCCGCGCTCAGCGAGCAGAACTTCAGGAAGTTGCGCCGCGAAATACCCTGGCGGCGGATCAACTCGTAGAAAGTTTCTTGACGACCCATCTCGTGCTCCCATTGGTTGTTGCATCTCGCCGGCACGCCCGCAGCACGTGGGTCACACTGCAGCGGCCGGCTGGCATCTACGACAGGGGGCGGGGCGGCGCCACGCGTGCGGGCGCAGACCCTCCCTGTCAGGACACGCGGATGGTCGGACTTGGGCCGCCGAAGCTTCAATCGTAGATCTACTTAACGATCCGACTGTTGCGCAGCAAAAAGGGCCCGTCTGCGGCCGGGGGTACACGGCCGCGTGGTCAGTTGAGAACGACTCTCAATTGGGCGTCGTTGACGCTTCGCAGGCGTGGCACGGCGCCGCTGGCAGCACCGCCGTCGAGCCCAGCCCGTCCGGCTCGCCGCCCACCTCGATGATTCGCGACGGTGCAAGCGTAGAAACATCGTATTGCACCACGCGATCTCCCATCGTCGCGGCTACGAAGGCACTGCGTCCATCGCGCGCGACCAGCAGCCCGACGGGCAATGCACTGCCCGGCGCGAGCCGCGCGAACGGGCGCGCCGCGGCATCGGGCGCGAGCGGCACGTCCACCGTCACCCGGGCGCGCACCGTGCGCGTTGCCACGTCGTAGGCCACGAGTTCGCTCGAACCCGCGCAAGTCACGAGCGCGGTGGCGCCATCCGGCGTCATGGCAATGCGGATGGGTATGCCCGGCAGCGGCAGGCGCGCGAGGATCGCGAGCGTGGCCGTGTCCACGACCGCGATCTCGCCGGCCGCGCGCGCCGCGACCCACAAATACCGGCCGTTCGGCGTCACGGCGAGCGCCTCGGAACCGGGGCCGGTCGCGATGTCGCCCAGCTTGCGTCCCGCCACGAGGTCGAGCGCCGTGGTGGTGCCCGACCCGATGTTGGTGACGTAGGCGCGCGTCGCGTCCGCGCTCACGGCAACCATGTGCGAGACGTCCTGGCCCGTTTCGATCGCGCCCGCCACGCGACCCGCGTCGGGATCGACGATCACCAGGTGCTTCGTGCCCTCGGTCGTGACGGCGATGCGATCCGCCGCGAACCACGCGACGCCGTGCGGCCGCGTGTGCGGCGTGAGGTCGATGCGCCGGACTTCCTGCGGCTGCTCGAGGTCCACGATGCTGAGCGTCGAACCGGGCTGCTCGCGCGTGCCGTAGTTCGTGACCGCGGCGCGCTTGCCATCCGGCGACACGCTCACCTCGTGCGGCGCGTGGCCGAGCGCGACCGAGGCGAGGCGCAGGCCCGAGCCGGGATCCACGAAATCGAGCGCGTCGTCGGTCTTGCGCACGACGAGCAGCGTTTCCGCGGCGACCGGCGCGACGGCGCACCACGCAAGCAGCGCACACAGGACAGCTTTCGTCGGGCTCATCGCAGCGGCACCTCCGCGTCCCAGACGTCTTCGGGCAGTGGCAGGCCGGCGAGCAGCGCCGGTGCCAGGGGCGGCTGCGGCTCCACGCCGCGCAACTCGAGCAGACGCTGCAGTTGCCGGCCGTGTTGCGCCACGTGCCACGTGGTGCGTTCGAGCACCGCGTGCAGCGGCTGGCGACCGTAGTACGTGTCGAGTCCTGCAGGTAGTCGCGACTGGTTCGCGCCCCACCACACGGCGAGCGCTTGCGACACGCTGCGGATCAACTGCGCCACGTCCGCCGCAGTCGCGACGTGGTCCGGAGGCTTGCGCTCGAAGTGTTCGAACGTGAGGCGCCCGCCGAGTGCGGCATCCAGGAATCCCACGACGACCTGCGACACGTGGTAAGCGAGGTCGAGGTGCGTGCGCTCGCGGCCCGGCAGCTTCTGCAGCCAGGCGTCGCGTGGTAGCTGTTGGGTGAGCAGCGCCGCGCTGTCGAGCAACGCCAGCAGGCGCGACACCAGCACCGGCACGTCGAGTCGCCGCAGACCGGCCTCGATGCCGACGAAGCGCGCGACCGTCGCGAGGTCCTGTCCGTACACGAACGCGTCCCCACGTGAGACGACAGGCACGGAACGCGCACCGAGCGCGGCCAGCCTCTGCATCGCCTGCGGATCCTCGCGCACGTTCACCGACTCGAACGAGACGCCGTGCTCGCGCAGGAATTCCTTGGTGCGCAGGCAGCTCGTGCAGCCGGGTTGCCAATAAACGGTGAGCGTCACTGCGGCGCCCCTAGAACGAATACCCGAGGGAGGTCACGAGGCCGTAGTCGCTCTTCGTCGCGCCCGCGACCGGCGGATCGCTGTCGAAACTGCCCCACAGCCGCAGCTCGAAGTACAGGTCGTCCACGAACTCGTACTTGGCGTGCAGGTCGCCTTCGGTGCGGTAGCGGCCGGACTTGGTCAGGCTCGGCAGCAGTGACAAGGTGCCGCCGATGTCGGTCTCCGGGAAGTCGTAACGGAAGATGGAGAAGGTCGTGTAGAAGACGGCCTCGAGGCTGTTGAACTGCTCTTCGCCGGTGTAGTGCTCGTTCGAGTACGCGAGGCCGAGCCCGCCCACCCAGTCGGCGGTGTTGGTCTGCACGAAATACTGGCCGTAGCCGCCGCCGACCAGGGTACGCAGGTTCAGGTCGAGCTCGGTGTTGCGCGACAACTCCCCGAAGCCCAGATAGAAATCCCGGCGCTCCCGGAACTGTCGATACTGCAGGCCCGCATCGTAGCGCTCGCTGGTTTCGCCCGAGTCATCGTCGGTCAGGTTCACGGATCCGTCGAATGCCCACTCGCGCTCACGGGTCCGCGAGGACAACCCGCCTGCAAAGTCCATGCTGCGCCGGTCGTTCGCCTTGGCGATGTCGAGGCCGGCGCTCACGTAGCCGTCGAGCCGGTCGATGAATTCACCGCCTTCGATCGGGACCGCCCGGACCACCGACGTCATGGCCACGCTTTCCGGCGTGGAACGCGTGTCACCGCGGTCCACCTGCAGGCGGCCATCCTCCGTGCCCGGCTTGAGCTGGCCGTAGTAGCGCAGCCCATCCTCGCGCTCGAGCAGCAGGTACTGGTCGCTCTGCACGCGCGCGACCTTGTCCCACTCGATGTACACCGTGCCCATGTGGTCGGTGCTGAACTTGAGCCGGTTGTGCTCGAGGCTCTTGATCTCCCCGGTGAGACGGTCACCGTTCACGAGCACGATGACGTCGGTCTTGGGCGCCGCAAAGGCCGCGAGCGGCGTCCAAGCCCAGATCAGCAGGAGTGCCGTCCCTGCCGGTGGCACCGGCCAGGCACGGGCGCGACGTCGCGCCGCGGTGGCTTGAGTCTGCATGCAGAGGGTCTCCGGAAAGCCGCCGGCACTATGCCATAGACCGACGCGCTGCCCCGTGCCCCGGCCGGCCCGGGGGGCCGGCGGTATAATCCCCCCCTGTCTGGAAGGGACCACGAACATGAGACACACCACCTGGCTCGCAGCATTGGCGCTGGCTGGATCGTTCGGGTCGGCCCTGGCGGCCGACGCATCCGAGTCCTGGGACGGGCTCGTGCAGGTGAAGCCGAAGCGCATGGACGCCGCCTACCTGTTGCCGGGCGCGGACTTCCGGCAGTACACGAAACTGATGATCGACCCGACCCAGGTCGCGTTCCAGAAGGACTGGCAGAAGCGCATCAACGACAGTCGCCGCCTGTCCGACCGCGTGGACGACGAGCAGGCGCAGAAGATCCTGGCGGCCGCGCGCACCAACTTCGACGATGTCTTCGTCGATGAATTCACCAAGGCCGGCTACACGATCGTCAAGCAGCCGGGACCGGACGTGCTGCGCATCTCCACCGCAGTGGTCAACCTGTACATCAACGCACCGGACACGATGTCGGCGGGCAGGTCGTACAGCTTCACCACCGAGGCCGGCGAGGCCACGCTGGTCCTCGAAGTGCGCGATTCCCTGACCAACGCGCTGATGGGCCGCGCGCTGGATCGCCGCGAGACGCAGGGCGGAGCGGGCGCCCAGTTGACCACGAGCGTCACCAATCAGGTGGAGTTCCGCGCGCTGTTCCGGCAGTGGGCGAACATCGCAGCGAAAGGCCTCGAAGAGCTGAAATCGCACTCACCGGTGCCGGCAGACCTGAAGCCCGGCCAGAAGATGAAGGACTGACCGGCCCGACGCGGCCGGTGGGAATCCATTGAACGCCTTCGAGTTCCTGCTGGCCCTGTACACGATCGTTGCGGGCCTCGGTATCTCGCTGCTGGTACGCAGCATCGGCCAGGTGATCGAGGCCCGTGATCGCGTGCGCCTCTATTGGGTGCACACCTGCTGGGTCGCACTCGTTTTCGTCAGCCACGTGGTCAGCTGGTTCGGGCTCTGGGGCTATGCGCAAAACGAGTCGTGGACGATCCTGCAGGCGCTCCTGCTGCTCTGCGTCCCGGTGCTGCTCTACCTCATCAGTCACCTGGCCGTCCCCGAGCTCGGCGACGACCGGATCCACGACATGCGCCAGTATTATTTCCGGCACGCCCGGTGGATGCAGGCGCTCCTGCTCTCGGTGATCGTGGCCGGCGCGCTCGCCCACCTGGTGATCACAGGGGAGCTCGATTTCTCGGGTGGGCGCGGGATTCGGGGCGCCATGGCGGCAATCCTCATCCCGGGCATCATCAGCCTTCGCCCCGCGGTGCACGCCGTGCAGGCGGCCCTGCTGCTGCTGGTGATGGCCATCGCGGTGTCGTACGTCGCACAGCCGATCGGCTGACGGGGAGTTTCATGGCAGATCGTCGCTACGTCGTCGCGGCCAGCCTCGGCCTCGCCCTGCTGGTCGGGCTCGCCGTAGCGTGGCGCCTGGGCGTCCTGGGTCCGTCGGGGCCAACGGGAGATGCCGAACCGGTGCCGCCCGCTGCGTCAGCGTCACCACCCGAGTTCGTGGGCTCCGCGGCGTGCCGCGATTGCCACGCCGACGAGTTCCAGCGCTGGCAGGGTTCGCAGCATGCAGTGGCGATGCAGGTGGCGGACGAGCGGACCGTGCTCGGTGACTTCACGGGCGTCAAGTTCGAGAACCGTGGCGTGACCAGCGAGTTCTTCCGTCGCGACGGCAAGTTCCTGGTCCGCACCGACGGGCCCGACGGCAAGCTGGCGGACTTCGAGGTGCGCCACACGTTCGGCGTCTATCCGCTGCAGCAATACCTGATCGAGCTGCCGGGCGGCCGGGTGCAGGCGCTGTCGATCGCCTGGGACGCGCGGCCGAAGGACCAGGGCGGGCAGCGCTGGTTCCACCTGTACCCGAACGAGCGCATCGCGCACACCGACGAGCTGCACTGGACGCAGCGCCAGCAGAACTGGAATTTCATGTGCTCGGACTGCCACTCGACGGACGTGCGCAAGAACTTCGACGCCGCGGCCGGCACCTTCGCGACGCAGTGGGCCGAGATCAGCGTCGGTTGCGAGGCCTGCCACGGGCCCGGGAGCAATCACGTTGCGCTGGCCCGCGCTGCGGCGGGCGGCGACGCGGCTGCGGCCCGGGGCGGCCTCACCGTGACCTTCGACGAGCGCAAGGGCGTCGCCTGGGTCATCGACCCGGTCACCGGCAACGCGTCACGCAGCACGCCGCGCGAGACGAGCAAGGAACTCGACGTGTGTGCGCAATGCCACGCGAGGCGCGGGCAGTTCTCGAACGACTACCGGCCCGGTGAGCCCTTCACCGATCACTACCTGCCGGCGCTGCTGGGCCCGGGCCTGTATCACGCCGACGGACAGCAGCTCGACGAGGTCTTCAACTGGGGCTCGTTCCTCTCGAGCCGCATGCACGAGAAGGGCGTCACCTGCAGCGACTGCCACGACCCGCACGGCGGCAAACCGCACGCACCGGGCAACGCCGTTTGCGCGCAGTGCCATGCGGCGGCCAAGTACGACGCGCCGTCGCACCACTTTCACGAGCCGGGCACGGCAGGCGCGGCCTGCGCGTCGTGCCACATGCAGACCGAGACCTACATGGTGGTCGACCCGCGGCACGACCACAGCTTCCGCATCCCGCGGCCCGACCGCACGGTGAGCCTGGGTACGCCGAATGCGTGCAACCACTGCCACGCCGATCGCACGGCCGAGTGGGCCGTCGCCGAGCTCCGCAGGCGTTACCCGGCTCCGAAGCCCGGGTTCCAGGGATTCGCGGAGGCGTTCGCGTCTGCCGACCGCGGCGAACCCTCGGCGGTCATGGCGCTCGCGCAGGTGGCGGCCAACCTCGACGAGTCGGCCATCGCGCGCGCCTCGGCCATCGACCGGCTCGCGCGGCTGCCCGGAGAGAACGCGCTGTTCGCCGCGGAAGCCGGTCTCAAGGACGCGAGCCCCCTGGTGCGCAGAGCCTCCATCGCGGTGTTCGAGCAATTGCCGCCGCTGCAGCGCAAGGCGATCGTGCCGCTGCTCGGCGATCCGTCGCGCATCGTGCGCATGCAGGCGGCGCGCACGCTCGCACCGCTTGCGGACGACGCATTTGACCCGGCCGCGCTCGAAGCCTTCCGGAAGGCCGCCGCCGAATACGTCGCCGCCGAGCGCTTCAACGCCGACCGGCCGGAGCACCGCACCAACCTCGGCGGCTTCCTCGCGGAGCGCGGCGAAACCGTGGCGGCCGAAGCGGAATACCGGGCCGCGCTCGCGCTCGACGCGCGCTTCGTGCCGGCGTGGGCCAATCTCGCGGACCTGCGGCGACTGCAGGGACGCGAAGCGGAGGCCGAGGCCACGCTGCGCGAAGGACTGCAGGCGGCGCCGGACGCTGCGGCATTGCACCACTCGCTGGGGTTGTCGCTGGTGCGCCAGCAACGCAAGGCGGAGGCCCTGCGCGAACTCAAGCGCGCGACCGAACTCGAGCCCGGCAACGCGCGCTACAAGTACGTGTACGACATCGCCGCGGCGGAGATCCGCTAGAAAATAGGGGACATTCTCCTGTTTTTCGGGAGCGCCGGAAAAACAGGAGAATGTCCCCTATTTTCCGATGTCGCGGGACTCGATGACGATGATGCCCGGCGGCTCCCGCAGGGCCGTTGCGATCATCGCGGCGGCGATGTCGCGCGCAGCCACCGGACGCCACGTCGCAGGCGCGAAGCGCAGCAGGTGCTCGCTCAACCGTTCAAGTGGCCGCGACTCGGCGCGCTCGCCCGCGATCACCGACGGCCGCAGGATCGCGAGGCTGGGCCAACCCATCTGCCCGAGCCCCTCCTCCATCTCGCCCTTCACGCGCGAGTAGAAGAACGGCGACGAGCGGCACGCGCCGAGCGCGCTCACCACCGAGAAGTGCCGCGCGCCGTTCCTGAGCGTGAGCTGCGCAAGCCGCAGCGGGTACTCGTAATCGACCTCGCGGAAGCGCTGTTGCGAGCCCGCCTTGCGGATGGTGGTCCCGAGCGCACAGAACACGTGGTCTCCGCGCAGCTGCGACTTCACTTCGCCGAGGCGCGCGAACTCCGCGACGACCTCGCGCAGCTTGTCGTGCTGCAGGTCCGGCCCGAGCCCGCGCCGCGTCACGACGATCACGCGGCCATAGCGCGGCGACGCCAGCAGTTGTCTCAGGCACTCGCCGCCGACGAGCCCGGTGGCGCCAGCGAGTACGGCGGTGAGTCCCTTGGTCGTCATCGCGGGCCGGCGATCGCTCAACCGCCCTGCTGTGACGCGATCCAGCGATCGACCTTCGCCTCGAGCACGTCGAGCGGCAGCGCACCGTCCGCGAGGATCACCGTGTGGAACTTGCGCACGTCGAACCGCGGCCCGAGCGCCTGTTCGGCACGCGCACGCAGCTCGCTGATCTTGAGCTGCCCGATCTTGTAGGCGAGTGCCTGGCCGGGGATCGCGATGTAGCGCTCGGTCTCGGCGACCGCGCGCGCGTCGCTGGTTGCGCTGTTGGCGCCGATGTACTCGAGCACCTGCTCACGCGTCCAGCCCTTCGAGTGCAGGCCCGTGTCCACCACCAGGCGAATGGCGCGGAACAGCTCGCCTTCCAGGCGGCCGAAGTACTGGTACGGGTCGGTGTACACGCCGAGGTCCGGGCCGAGCGACTCCGCATACAGGCCCCAGCCCTCGCTGTAGGCGGTGTAGCCGCCGAAGCGGCGGAAGCGCGGCAGCTCCTTCTGCTCGCGGGCGATGGTGATCTGGAAGTGGTGGCCCGGGTTGCCCTCGTGCAGCGACAGCGCCTCCATGGCCCATTTCGGCCGCGCCTTCAGGTCGTACGCGTTGGCGTAGAAGATGCCGGGCCGCGAGCCGTCCTCGCTCGCCGCCTGGTACGAGCCGCCCGCCGCGCTCTTCTCGCGGAACGGCTCGACGGCGCGCACTTCGTAGTCGGCCTTGGGCAGCGTCTCGAACAGCTTCGGCAGCTGCGGGTCGACGCGGTTCTTGATGTCCACGTAGCCCTCGACCAGCGCCTCGCGCGTCGGCCAGAAGAACTGCGGGTCCTTGTTCAGGAACGCGAAGAACTCCGCGAGCGTGCCCTTGAAGCCCACCTGCTGCATCACGCCCTGCATCTCACGGTGGATGCGCTTGACCTCCGCGAGGCCGATGTCGTGGATCTGCGCCGGCGTGAGGCCGGTGGTGGTGGTCTGGCGCACCCGATAGGCATACCACTCCGCGCCGTCGGGCAGCTTGTCGAGTCCGACGGTGGTGCGGCTCTGCGGCAGGTACTCGTCGCGCATGAAGTCGTGCAGGCGTCGGTAGGCAGGCACGAGCTTCGTCTCGATCGCCTCGCGGTAGGCGGCCGTCAGGCGCTCCCGGTCGGCCGCGCTGAAGCTCTCGGGCAGCTTCTTCACCGGCCCCCAGAAGATCGAATCCTCGGGCTTCGCAACGACGTGCGCCTGCAGCTGCGGCAGGACGCGCTCGCCGAGCACGCGCGGCAAGGTGTAGCCCTTCTGCACGCCTTCGCGCATGTTGGCGATCGCCTGGTCGGCCCAGGCGACGAAGCCGTCCACGCGCTTCAGGAAGTTCTCGTAGTCCTGCACCGTTGCGAACGGCTGCATGCCGTTGCCGGAACCGAGCTGTGCGAAACCGTTGGGCGCGGAATAGAACTGGTTGAGCGGAATCAGGTAGTCGGGGAAGCGGAAGCCCTCGATCTCGCGCTCGCGGGCCGACTTGAATACCTGGTACGACAGCAGGTCCTGCCCGGAGAGCTTCGCCGCGTCGATCTGCTGCACGCGCGCGAGGTAGTCGCGCTCCATCTGCTCCGCCTTCGCGCGGAACTCCGGCGAGATCGAGACCGGGTACTGGTCGTTGTAACGCTTGTCGCCGATCGACGTGGCCAGCAACGGGCGCAGCTTCAGCTGGTCCTCGAAGTAGGCCTCGACCAGCGCATTGAGGCGCTGGGCCTCCGACTGCACGGCGGCAGCGGAGGCCTCGGACGCAGGGCGTTCAGCCGGGGTGGGCGCCTGGGCGGCGCACGCACTCAGGAGGGCGGCCGCGACGGCCGCCACCAGGGCTCGGCCCGACATCCCGGTTACTTCGCCTTCACGAACTTGAGCGTCATGCGATCCGATTCGCCGATGGCGAGGTACTTCGAGTGATCGAAGTTCGGGTCTTCGGACTGCCCCGAGCCGTAGGCGGTCGAGCGCAGCGCCGGCGGCAACGTCCACACGCCGAACGGGTGATCCTTGGTGTCCTTGGCGTTGGCGTTGATCTCCGACTTCGCGGCGAGCTTGAAGCCGGCCTTTTCCGCGACCGAGATCACGTAGGCCTCGCTGACGTAACCGGTCGAGGGCTTCTCTTCGGCGCCGGGGGGCAGCGGATTGGCGCGGTGCTGCTCGACGGCGAGGATGCCGCCCGGCTTGAGCGCCTTGTAGAAGGTATCGAAGGTCGCCTCGACGGTGCCCGGCTTGTCCTGCATCCAGCCGTGGATCGAACGGGCGGTGAGGATGAAGTCGTACTTGTTCTCGGGCAGCGTGCGCGACACGGCGCCCCAGTTCACGACGTCGACCTTGCCGTAGATGTCGGGCTTCGAGCCGTAGCGCTCCTCGAACGCCGCGCGGGACTTCCTTGCGCCTTCCGACAGGTTCGGGTTGGCGAGGTCGGCGCCGGTCGCGGCAAAACTGCCGCCCGTGCGCTTGGCATACGGGGCCAGGATCTCGGTCCACCAGGAGGCGCCGCCCGGCTGGATCTCGAGGATCGCCATGCCCGGCTTCAGGCCCCAGAACGTCAACGACTCGACGGGGTGACGGTACTTGTCGCGAGCCTTCGCGTCGTCGCCGCGCCAGTCACCGGCGACGACTTCGGCAAGCACGGGGTCGGCGGCGGCGGCTTTCGCCTTGTCGCCGTGATGGTCCGCATGGGCCGCGAGGGGGGCGATCGCCAGCGCGGCGATGGCAAGAGTCCGGATGCTCCGCATGTGTCTTTCTCCTGGTTGCGTGGGGCGGCGGCTGGCAGGCCCGCCCGGCCCGGTCGTGAAGATTAGCAGGGACCGCGCCCGTGGATTCAGGTTCCCCAAAAGCACGAGGCCCCGGGGCTTGCGCACCGGGGCCTCGCGTCAAGCACAGGCTTGAGCGTCGATTACATGCCCGAATCCGTGCGGATCAGCATGACGCGACGGTTCAGCTGACGGCCTTCCGGGTTGTCCTTGCCGTCGATCTCGTTCGGAGCGATCGGCTTGGACTCGCCGTGGCCGATCGAGCTCAGGCGAGCCGGATCGACGCCGCGCGACGTCAGGTAGTCGAACACGGCCTTCGCGCGACGGTCGGACAGCTTGAGGTTGTACTCCTCGGTGCCCTTGCTGTCGGTGTGGCCTTCGACCAGCGCCGTGGCGAACGGCACGTCACCCATGAACTTCACGAGGCGCTCGAGCTCCTCGATCGACTCGGGGCGCAGCTCGGCGCTGTCGAAGTCGAACAGCAGCTTCAGCGTCTGCTCGAGCGGGCAGCCGACCTTGTCGACCTTGGCGCCGGCCGGCGTGTTCGGGCACTTGTCGGCCGTGTCGCACACGCCGTCGTTGTCCATGTCG
>JAGVUU010000050.1 GCA_019136105.1 Gammaproteobacteria bacterium | reverse complement strand
CCTGCGGGGCATAGGCGGGAGGGTCGAGGAGGCGATCGGGTTCGGTGTTGGCTGGGCCGTGGCCTTGGCAGGAGTGATCTACTTCCTCGGGTGGTACCTCGACCGCTATGTGCCACGCCCCGATGGAACACCGCTCGGACGTGCGGACGGGTATCGACTGGCACTGGTGTACGCGGGGTTCGCGGTCGTCCTCAACCTGGCAGCACTTGCCATGGCGGATGCGTCTACATAGGGTCGTTCCAGTTCGATGATGTCCGCTGTCGCAATGCATCGCCGCAGATCGCAAGGGCAGACTGAATGCCGGCCCATGCGATCCGACGGGAAGCGGCGCCACTGAATGCGGGATGTTCTCGGGTGTCGATCGACAACCTGCTCGTCGTCACCCCTGAGACAGTGACAGGACGTTGCCGTCCGGATCCGCGAACCACGCGACCTTCGCGCGTCCGTCCGGGGCCGTCCAGATGCCGAGTTCATCCTGGCCCATCCCGGGATAGACGGTGAACTTGACGCCTCGCTCACGCATCGATGTCACGGCCGACGTCACGTTTCGGACGTGCCAGCCCAGCACTGGATGGGGACCCGGCTTGAAGTCGGCCAGCACGGTCAGGCGCAGCAGGCCGCCATCGAGCTGGATGAAGTCGCCGAAGTCGTCCGAGCTGCGCAATGCCACAGGTGTGCCGGAAATCCCGTCGACCATACCGACCTCCTCGCGTGGAACGATTGTTATTGCCGAACCAGCCTACTGCAGCGCAGGCGATCTGTCGCCGCGGCGCGGGAAAATCCGAGAATGTCCCCTATTTTCGTGCCCACCGCGCGATCACGCGGTGCAGCTCGCGCACACCGTCGGTGAGCGCGGCCGGCCCCGGCTGCAGGATGATCGACGACTTCACTTCGTGCAGCTCGCCGTCGCGCACCGCCGGCACGCCGGCCCACCCCGCTCGTGCGGCGACGGATCGCGGATTGAACTTCTTGCCGCACCACGACCCGAAGATGATGTCGGGCGCCCGTCGCGGCACCTCGAGCGGATCGCCGATGATGCGATTGCGGCCGAGCGACTGTGCGGCGAGCTCGGGGAACACTTCGTCACCGCCCGCAATGCCGATCAGCTCCGAGACCCAGCGGATAGCCGAGATCTGCGGCTCGTCCCACTCCTCGAAGTAAACGCGTGGCCGGCGCGGCAGTGAAGCGGCCGATGCACTGATGGCGTCGAGCCCGGCCTCGAGCTCTCCCACGAGCGCTGCGGTCTTCGACTCGCAGCCGATCATGCCGCCCAGGGTTCGCAGCATGCGCAGGATCTCCGCGACGCTGCGGTGGTTGAACACGTGCACCTCGATGCCCCGGCGCACGAGTTCCGCGGCGATGTCGGCCTGCAGGTCGGAGAAGCCGAGCACGAGGTCGGGCTCGAGCGCCACGATGCGGTCGAGCTTGGCGGACGTGAACGCCGACACGCGCGGCTTCTCCTTGCGGGCGCGGGGCGGCCGCACGGTGAACCCCGAGATGCCGACGATGCGCCAGTCCTCGCCCAGCAGGTACAGGGCCTCGGTCGTCTCCTCGGTGAGGCAGACGATGCGGGACGGATAGCTCGATGCGGCGCGCATCCGGTTAATCTAGCACTTGCCCGCCACCGCGGACCGTGCAAGGCTTGGCCTCGCTTGACCCAGTCACCCTCCCTCTTCCCCACCCTGCGGCGCCAGTTCGAACACTGGCTCTTCGACCTGCCCGAAGCCGTCGGCGGCCGCGCGATGCGGTGGGTGATGCTGCCGCTGCGCTACCTCTACGCGCTGCTGCGCGACCTCGGCCGCGGTGAACTCGGGCTCAGGGCCATGAGCCTCGTGTACTCCACGCTGTTCGCGATCGTCCCCGTCATCGCCGTGGCGTTCTCGGTGCTCAAGGCGTTCGGCTACCACCGCGAGCTCGAGCCCGTGCTGTTCGAATTCCTGCGGCCGCTCGGCGACCAGGGCTACGAACTCACCGGCAGCATCATGGGCTTCGTCGAGAACGTGCAGGGTACGATCCTCGGCACGGTGGGCTTCGCGTTCCTGCTCTACACCGTCGTCTCGATGATCCAGAAGATGGAGGATTCGCTCAACTTCGTCTGGCACGTCGAGCGCCCCCGCAGCCTGGCGCGCCGCGTGAGCGAGTACCTCGTCGTGATGCTGATCGGACCGGCGATCGCCGTGTTCGCGATGGTGCTGCTCGCGCGCGTCGAGGCCAGCGACGTGCTGGCACGCCTCTCGGGACTTGCCGCCGGCGACACGGGCACGCTCGGCACCCCCCACTTCACGCCATACGTGATGGTCGTGGCGCTGTTCGCCTTCGTCTACGTTTACATGCCCAACACCCGCGTGCGCATCGGCCCCGCGCTCGTCGGCGCGCTGTTCGCGGGCGCGCTGTGGGCAGCGGTCGGTGCGTTGTTCACCCGCATCGTCGTCTACTCCGCCAAGACGGCGGCGGTCTACGCGGGGTTCGCGGTCGTGCTGCTGTTCCTCGTCTGGGTGTACATCAGCTGGCTGATCCTGCTGCTCGGCGCGCAGCTGTCGTTCTACGTGCAGCACCCCGAGCACCTGCGCAGCGGCCACGCCGAGGTGCCGCTCACCAGCGCGCTCCGCGAGCGGATGGCGCTCGCCATCATGTGCCTCGTGGGCGAGCGGTTCCTGGCCGGCGGTGCACGCTGGACGATCGCCGGCCTCGCGGAGCGGCTCGACGTGCCGGGCACGGTGCTCGACGAGATCGTGTCCTCGCTGCAGGCGCACGGACTGGTGCTCGACGTCGAGGACGACACCGTCGCGCCCGCCCGTGACCTCGCAGCCATCACGCTCGACGCGATCCTCGACGCGGTACGGCACGAAACGCCGGATCCGCGCCGGCCGACGCCGCGCGCCGTGCCCGCCGCCGACCAGGCTGCGCGCCTCGCCGACGAAGCCATGCGCGCCAGCCTGCGCGGCCGCACGCTGCGGGACCTGCTGCAACCCGGGGATTGAAGGGCGCCCGCTCAGGCGCCGGCCACCGTCATCTGCTCGACGAGGATCGACCCGGTGCGGATGCCGCCCCGCGCGTCGATGTCGGTGCCGACGTCGACGATGCCGCGGTACATGTCGCGCAGGTTGCCCGCGATGGTGACCTCGTGCACCGGATAGGCGATGCGTCCGTCCTCCACCCAGAAGCCCGCCGCGCCCCGCGAGTAGTCGCCGGTCACGCCGTTGACGCCCTGGCCCATCAGCTCGGTGACGAGCAGGCCCCGGCCCATGAGGGCCAGCATCGCGTCGAAGTCGCGCTCGCGGCAATGCACGAACAGGTTGTGCGTGCCGCCGGCGTTGCCGGTGGTTCGCAATCCGAGCTTGCGGGCGGAGTACGTGCTGAGCACGTATCCGAGCAGCACGCCCCCGCTCACCAGTTCGCGGTCGCCGGTGGCGACCCCTTCGTGATCGAACGGCGCGCTCGCGAGTGCGCGTGCGATGTGCGGCCGCTCGGACAGCGCAAACCACTCCGGGAACACCTGCTGCCCGGCCGCGTCGAGCAGGAACGACGCGCGGCGGTACTGGCTGCCACCGCGGATCGCGCCGATGAAGTGGCTCACGAGGCCGCGCGCGACGTCAGGTGTGTAGAGCACGGGCACCTTCATCGTGCCGAGCTGGCGCGCGCCGAGGCGCCGCACCGCTCGCTCGCCAGCCGTGCGGCCGACGGACTTGGCGTCCTCGAGCTCACGCCAGTCGCGCGCAGTGGAGTACCAGTAGTCGCGCTCCATCTCCTCGCCTTCCGCGCCGAGCACGGCACAGCTCAGGCTGTGCACGGTGCCCGGGTAGGCGGCGAGGAAGCCGTGCGAATTGCCATAGGCGCGCACTCCGCGGTGCGTGCTGACGCCGGCGCCCTCGGAATTGGTGATGCGCTTGTCCACCGCCATGGCCGCGGCCTCGCACTCGAGCGCCATGTCGCACGCGCGCTCGGGCGTGACGTCCCACGGGTGCGCGAGGTCGAGGTCGGGAATGTCCGTGGCGAGCGTGTCCGGATCGGCGATGCCGGCGCACGGATCTTCGGCCGTGAAGCGCGCGATGCTGCACGCCTTCGCGACGGTTTCCCGCAGGGCCGCCGCGCTCAAGTCTGCCGTGCTGGCCGAACCCTTGCGCGTGCCGAAGTACACGGTGACCGCCATGCCGCGGTCGCGCTGGTACTCGATCGTCTCGACCTCGCCCAGGCGCACCGACACCGACAGGCCCACGTCCATGCTGATGGCCGCCTCGGCCTGCGATGCGCCGAGCGTCTTGGCCTCGCCGAGCGCCAGTTCGACGAGGGCGAGCAGGTCGGCGCCGTCGGCGGCAACCGCAGTGGACGAATCGTTGGCCATGCAGGCAGTCATCCCCGGATGTGAGCGCGCCATTCTAGCAGCGGGCCCCGCCGCCGGCGGCCGCCGGCGTGCCCCGTGCTAGCATCGCGGCCCATGAGCGACTGGGACGAGTTCGAGGACGAGGGCCCGAGCAAGAGCGAGCTGAAGCGCCAGGTCCGCGCGCTGCAGGACCTCGGCGACGAACTCGTGGCCCTGCCGCCGGCCGAACTCGACGCGCTCGAGCTGCCCGACGACCTGCACGACGCAGTCATCGAGGGCCGGCGCATCACAGCCCACGGCGCCCGCGTCCGCCAGCGGCTCTATATCGGCAAGCTGCTGCGGCGGATCGACGTCGAACCGATCCGTGCGGCCCTGGCGAGCCGGGCCGAAACCGACCGCCAGCGCATCCGCCGCGAGCACGCGATCGAGCAGTGGCGCGAACGGCTGCTGGCCGACGAGCCCGCCGCCTGGACCGAGCTCGGCAGCCTGGTTGCCGCGAGCGAGTTGCAGCCGCTGCGCGCGCTGGTGCGCCAGGCCCGGGCGGAACGCGATGCAGCCCGCCCGCCGGCTGCCGCGCGGCAGCTGTTCCGGCGGCTGCGGGAGCTGCTGGCCAGCGCGCAAACCTAGGGAAAATCGCGCCCGGTGCTACAATTCGCCGATGCAACCACTCGTCGGCATCATCATGGGGTCGACCTCCGATTGGGAGACCCTCCGCCACGCGGCCGAGACGCTCGAGAAGCTCGGCGTCCCCCACGAAGTGCGCGTGGTGTCTGCCCACCGCACGCCCGACCTCCTGTTCGAGTACGCCGCCAGCGCGCGTGACCGCGGCCTGCAGGTGCTGATCGCCGGTGCCGGCGGCGCGGCTCACCTGCCCGGCATGGCGGCGGCGAAGACGTCGTTGCCCGTGCTCGGCGTGCCCGTCCAGTCGAAGACGCTGAACGGCCTCGACTCGTTGCTCTCCATCGTGCAGATGCCGGCCGGCATCCCGGTCGGCACGCTGGCCATCGGCGTCGCGGGCGCAACCAACGCCGCGCTGCTCGCCGCCTCGATTCTCGGGAACACGCAACCCGCGATCCGCGCGGCCGTCGAAGCCTACCGCACGGCGCAGACCGAGAAGGTGCTCGGGCACCCCGACCCCCGACTGCCCCCTGCCTCCGCATGAAGATCGGCATCATCGGCGCCGGCCAGCTCGGTCAGATGCTGGCCCTGGCGGGATTCCCGCTGGCGCTGCAGTTCCGTTTCCTCGATTCGAGCCCCGAGTCGCCCGGCGCACAGGTGGCACCGATCGTCGTGGGTGCGTTCGACGACATCGCGGCGCTGCGCAAGCTCGCGGGCGAAGTGGACGTCGTCACGTACGAATTCGAGAACGTCCCCGTGGCCGCGCTGCACGAGATGGCGGCAGCACGTCCGTGCTTCCCGCCGGTCGACGCCTTGCGGGTCTCGCAGGACCGCATCCTCGAGAAAGAACTCTTCGGCCGCCTCGGCATTCCCACGCCGCCCTACCGCGCCGTGGATACGCTCGCCGATCTCGAAGCGGGCGTGGCGGCCCTCGGCCTGCCCTGCGTGCTCAAGACGCGCCGGCTCGGTTACGACGGGCGCGGCCAGCGCGTGCTGAAGAGGCGTTCCGACGTGGGCCCGGCGTGGGAAGCCCTCGGCAGCGTGCCGTTGATCCTCGAGGGCTTCGTGAAGTTCGACCGCGAAGTGTCGATCGTCGGGGCGCGCAGCTCGCGTGGCGAGACGCGCTGCTATCCGATCGTCACCAATACGCACCGCGAGGGCATACTGCGCGTCACCGTCGCGCCCACGCGTGATGCGCGGTTGCAGCGCGCCGCCGAGGGCCACCTGCACCGCGTGCTCGACCACTTCGGCTACGCCGGCGTGCTGACCATCGAGTTCTTCGTGGCCGGCGGCAGGCTGATCGCCAACGAGATGGCGCCGCGCGTGCACAACTCGGGGCACTGGACGATCGAAGGGGCCGTGACCTCGCAGTTCGAGAACCACCTGCGCGCCATCCTCGGCCTGCCGCTCGGCGACACGAGCCCGGTGGGTCACGCCGCCATGGTCAACTACATCGGCACCATGCCGGACCGCGACCGGGTCCTCGCGCTGCCCGGCGCGCACCACCACGACTACGGCAAGGCGCCGCGGGCGAACCGCAAGCTCGGCCACTGCACCGTGGTGGCCCCGACCGCCGCCCAGCGGGACGCCGTGCTCAGGCAGCTGCTGCGCCGCATTCCCCGCTGAGAATGTGACGGATCGCCCTCTTCTCCCCACACACCCCTCTCGTATAGTAGGGTTCTGAGCCCTGCATGTACCTCGAACACTTCCAGCTGAAGGAATTGCCGTTCCGGCTCAGCCCGGACCCGGCCTTCCTCTACCTGAGCCAGATCCACTCCCGCGCCAAGGCGTACATGGAGTCCACGATCTGGTTCACGGACGGCTTCGTCGTGATCACGGGCGAGATCGGCGCCGGCAAGACCACCCTGATCGAGACCTTCCTCAAGGAGATCGACCAGGACGTGGTGGTGGCGCAGATCAACCAGACGCAGATCTCGCCGATCGAGTTCCTGCAGACCCTGCTCGCGCAGTTCGGCTTCAGCCCGTTCAGGATGCGCAAGGCAGAGCTGCTCGCGACGCTCAACCAGTTCCTCATCGAGCAGTACGCCAACGGCCGCAAGGTGCTGCTGATCGTCGACGAGGCGCAGAACCTGAGCAACAAGGTGCTCGAGGAAGTGCGCCTGCTGTCGGGCGTGGAGACCACCAAGGAGAAGGTGCTGCGCATCATCCTCGCGGGACAGCCGCAGCTCAACGACAAGCTCGACTCGCCCGACCTCGTGCAGCTCAAGCAGCGCGTGCGCCTGCGCTTCCACCTCACGGCGCTGAGCGAGCCCGACGCCACCGAGTACGTGCGGCACCGCCTTCGCGTCGCGGGCGCCGGTGACCGTGAGATCCTCGAGCCCGACACGTTCCCGCTGATCTACCGCTACACCGGCGGCATCCCGCGCCTCACCAACACGCTGTGCGACACGGCGCTGCTCGCGGCATTCGCCCAGGACCGCCAGACGGTGTCGACCGACGACGTGCGTTCCGCGATCGCCGAGCTGCAGTGGGTCGAGTACGCCGCGCGCACCTCCACGCATCTGCAGGGCCCGCTCGATGACACCGCGCCTCAGGAGCAGCCGCCCGTCGGCCGCGTGGTGCTGTCACTCGAGGGTGCGCAGGTGACCGAGGCTTACCTCGTGCCTGGCCGCTGCGTCATCGGCCGTACGTCGGACAACGACCTGCAGGTCGAGAGCAAGTACGTGAGCCGCCACCACGCGCAGATCGTCACCACGGTGGACGGCAGCTGGATCGAGGACCTCAACAGTACCAACGGCATCTTCGTGCGCGGCAAGCGCGTGCGCCGGCACCGGCTGGCGGAAGGCGACGTGGTGAAACTCGGCCTGCACGAGCTCGTGTACTACCGCAGCGACCCGAGGGCGACGGCCACCGCGGTCCTCGAGCCCGATCAGGACGCGGCCGAGGACGACCTCGAGGCCGAGGAAGAGCGCGACGCCTGAGCGGCGTCAGCGGTCGAGCGAGTGCGTGTCGTACTCGCGCTGGCTCGCGCGGTAGTCGCGCCGGCGCATCCACAGCACGAGCCCCAGCGTCAGGCCGGCAGCGCCGAGCACCAGCAGCAACCCGCGCGGCCCCTGCTCGATGAGATACGCCGCACCGAGCAAACCGGCGCCGCTGCCCATGTAGAGGTACGGCAGGATCTCGTAGAGCGGGCGTGGAATCCACATGGCGGCGAACCGGCGAGGGGCGGCCCGATCAGGCCGTTCCGCCGACGGTGAGGGCGTCCACGCGCAGCGTGGGCTGGCCGACACCCACCGGCACGTCCTGCCCTTCCTTGCCGCAGGTGCCGACGCCATCGTCGAGGCGCAGGTCGTTGCCCACCATCGAGACCCGCGTCATCACCTCCGGTCCGTTGCCGATCAGGGTCGCGCCCTTCACCGGCGCGCCGAGCTTGCCGTCCTCGATCAGGTAGGCCTCGCTCGCCGAGAACACGAACTTGCCCGAGGTGATGTCCACCTGGCCGCCGCCGAAATTGCGGCAATAGAGGCCCTTCGGCACCGAGGCGATGATCTCCTCGGGCGTGTGCGCACCGGGCAGCATGTAGGTGTTGGTCATGCGCGGCATCGTGAGGTGCGCGAACGATTCGCGCCGCCCGTTGCCGGTGGGCGCCACGCCCATCAACCGCGCGTTGAGCTTGTCCTGCAGGTAACCGCGCAGCACGCCATCCTCGATGAGCGTGGTGCACTGCGTGGGCGTGCCCTCGTCATCCACGTTGAGCGAACCGCGGCGCGACGCAAGCGTGCCGTCGTCGACGATCGTCACGCCAGGCGCGGCGACCCGTTGCCCGATGCGGCCGCTGAATGCCGACGTGCCCTTGCGGTTGAAATCGCCCTCGAGGCCGTGGCCCACCGCCTCGTGCAACAGCACGCCGGGCCAGCCGGAGCCGAGCACGACGGTCATCGTGCCCGCCGGCGCCGGCACGGATTCGAGGTTCACCTGCGCGGTGCGCACCGCCTCGCGCACCAGGCCGCGCCAGCGGCCCGAGGCGAGGAACTCGGTGTAGGCGAAGCGCCCACCGCCGCCCGCGTAGCCCTGCTCGCGGCGCCCCTGGTGCTCGATGATCACCGCGACGTTCAAGCGCACCAGCGGCCGTACGTCGGCGGCGAGCGTGCCGTCGCTCGCCAGCACCAGGATCGTGTCGTGCGAGGCCGCGAGGCTCGCCATCACCTGCGTGATGCGCGAATCGAGCGCGCGCGCCTCGCGGTCGATCTCCTCGAGCAGGCGCACTTTGTCGGCGTCGCCGAGGGTCTCGAGCGGATCGAGCGCCGGATACAGCGCCCGGCCGCGCTGCGCGCGCCAGGCCTGCAGCGTACCCGCGTTGCCGGAACGGGCGATCGCCCGCGCCGCGTGCGCCGCCTCGAGCAGGGCCGGCAGCACCACTTCGTCGGAGTACGCGAAACCGGCCTTCTCGCCGGCCAGCGCGCGCACGCCCACGCCGTGGTCGATGCTGTGCGCGCCGTCCTTCACGATGCCGTCCTCGAGCGCCCACGACTCCTCGCGGATCGCCTGGAAATAGACGTCGGCGTAGTCCACCGCGTGGCCCATGACGTCGCCGAGCACGCGCGCCACCCGGTCCTCGTCGAGGCCGGCCGGCAGCAGCAACCCGGAGCGAGCCACGTCGAGCGGGTCGAACGTGGTGGCGGCCGGGGCCGGGGACTGGGGCGAAAAGAGCGCGGGCGGGATCTGGATCTGCATGGGCTCAGGGGATCAGGCGCCGGTGATCGACGCAAGGGAAATTCTGCCTGACCTCGCGCTGGCGCACGAGGTCGATCTCGCCCACGACGACGCCGCTGCCCCTGGGCAGGCGCGCCAGCACCCGTCCCCAGCAGTCCACGATCATCGAATCGCCGTGCGTTTCGCGACCGTTCTCGTGGAACCCCGACTGGGCGGGCGCCACCACGTGGCAGAGATTCTCGATCGCGCGCGCCCGGAGCAGCGTCTCCCAGTGCGCGCGCCCGGTGGGCGCGGTGAACGCCGACGGCAGGCAGAACCACTCCGCGCCGAGGCCGAGCAGGCGACGGAACAGCTCGGGGAAACGCAGGTCGTAACACACGGCCATGCCCAGCCGCCCCGCCGGCGTGTCGACGCACACCGGCGTGGTTCCCGGCGCCACCGAGGCCGATTCCTGGTAGCGCTCGTCCCTGCCGGGAATCGCGACGTCGAACAGGTGGATCTTGTCGTAACGCGCCACGCGGCGGCCCTCGGCGTCGAATACGAGGCAGGCAGCAGCCGTGCGTTCCGCGTCGTCGGGCAGCCGCAGCGGCAGCGTGCCGGCAACGATCCACAGGTGGAGTTCGCGGGCGAGGTCGGCCAGCGCCGCCTGGATCGGCCCGCTGCCATCGTCCTCTGCAACGGCGAGCTTATCGGCCTCGCGCAGGCCCATGAACGCGAAGTTCTCCGGCAGGGCCGCGAGCACGGCACCCTCTGCGCGGGCCCGGCGCAGCAACTGCGCCGCCGTGGCGAGATTGCGGCCGACGTCGGCCGCGGAGACCATCTGGATCGCTGCAACGCGCGTCACGGCTTGGGTTCCTTCTCCTTGGTCGTACCAGCCCCCGCGGTCCCGCTCGCGGCTGCGGAGATGCGTTCGACCTTGGGAGCATCCCAGGGCCCGGTCACGCGGTAGTAAACACTTGCGAGGCCCGCGAGCTGGCCTTTGAACAACTGCGAGATCAGCAGCGCACCAGCGGCGCCGACGGGGCCGCCAGCCAGTGCGCCGGCGACGGTCATCGGGCCGCTGGGGTTGCCGCTCACGACCACGGTCTGGTCGTAATCCTGGGTGACGAGCCCGGTGCGGCCGACGACGCCCACGTCCACCGCGGCCCCCTTGAGCAGCAGGTTCTGCGTGTAGGCGTTGCCCGCGCGCAGTTCGAAGTCGCCGCGCACCCGGTCGAACGCCAGGCCCTCCTCGGTGACGTCGCGGAAGTCGAACGTCAGGCGCCGCGGCAATTCCACCACGCTCAGCAGTCCCAGCATGCGTCCTGCACCGGGCTTCACGTCACGCAACTGACCGCGCTCGAGCTCGATCCGCAGGTTGCCGTCCATGCGCGCGAGCGCGTCCTCGGACGGACCGCCACTCCAGTTGACGCTGGCATTGGCGCGGACTTTCTCCGCCTCGACCGAATCACGGTACCCCAGTGCGCGCGCCGCGGCAGCGAAGTCGGTGCTCGCGAAGTCGAGTGCCAGGCGCGTGCGCGACCCGCCCGCCTCGACGAGCCAGCTGCCCGTGCCGTTCAGCGTGAAGTCGCTCGACTCGGTGGCCAGGCTCGCGAGCCGCAGGCCCTGCGGCACCTTGTCGACCTGGGCGGCAAGGCGCCCGAAGCGCCGTCCCTGCCACGTGAACTCCTGCACCTGCGCAGCAATGGCTGGGAGATCGCGAGGATCGGTCTCCGGCGCCGGTGGTGCCGCACCTGGCCGTACGGGCGCCGACTTGAGCACGAGACGCCGCATGTCGAGGCCGAGCGGCACACCGCGCGTGAAGTCGGACGGCACGGTGATGTCGCCCTCCGCCATCGGCCCGCTGGCGCTGATGCGCCAGGCGTCGGCGACGGGTTCGAGCCGCGCCGTCACGTCGAGGAACTCGAAGCCGAACACGCGCGCGCGATCGAGATGCACGTCGACCGGACCGAGCCAGTCCGAGAGGCTGCGGCCGCCGGGCGTGCCCGAACGCAGCGCGAGCCACTCCGCGAGGTCGAACTCCGGCCAGTCGCCGCCCACGTGCAGGCCGGGCTGCGCGGGCAAGGTGACGGGCTGCGCATCGAACCGCGCGGCGCCCCGCTCGAGGTCCCAGCGCTTGTCGCCACGCTCCGCGAACACCAGCGCCGCGCGGGCGGCACCCGAATCGATGCGCACCTCGGTGCGGCCCCGCCCCGGCAGGTCGAGCACGATGCGCGTGGGGCGCTGCTCGGGAGCCCCCTTGGCGAACGGGTTCGGCGCGTCGATGCCGAGCCCGCGCAGGTCGGTCGCCACTTCGATGCGTGCCGGCCACTGCTCGCCATCGCCCCGGCGCTCGATGCGTCCGTCCAGCCGCCAGTCCGTCGTGCCCGTCATGCGGATCGCGTCGGGCAGGCCGATGAATCCGGGCAGCTGCACGCCACTGGCCCGGCCTGAACCACTCAGCAGCACGGTCGCGCTCACGTCGCCACCGACCGGCCCCGGCTGCACGTTCAGCTCGAACGGACCGTCGAGGATCACGCCGCGCAGCGCCGGAGCAGTGATCTCCCGGTTGTGGATCACGAGGTCGCCTGAGACCTTGCTCGCGGGTGCCCGCAGCACGGGCCACGTGACCGACACCGAGCGCAGCTTCGTGCGCACGACGTAGTCGCGGGCATCGGTGTCTTGCGTGGGCAGGTGCAGGCGCACGTCGTAGTCCGCAGGCCCGCTGCCGGACAGGGTCATGAACTGGGTGCCCAGGGTCGGGCCGAGCGGGCTGCCCTGCAGCACTGCGAGCGCCTTCGCGACGTCACCGGTCGCCGTCGCGTCGATCTCGAGCGTCGGCTCCTTCAAGTCGTCGATGACGACCTGCGCGCTGCGCAGGCGCAACCCGCCCACCTGCCCGGCGTCGAGCGTGGCCTGCAGGCCCGCGTTGTGGAACTCGACGGTGCCGTTGCCACCGGTGAGCGGCGCAAAGCCCGGGAAATATTCGAGCGTCGCGTCGTTCACGACGGCGCGCGCCTTGAATTCGCCCTCGCCCCCGCGGAATGGGAACTTGCGGGTCGGCCCGTGGTACGAAAGCATGCCTGCGGTCGCCGTTCCTCTCTGGAACGCAGCTTCGAGCCACGCGATGGAACGCGGCTTGAGCCTGCCGATCGGCAGCACGCTGCTCACGATCGTGGCGTCGAGCCGTTCGACGCGTGCATCGAGATCGAGGTGCGGCGAACGCCCCCGGCCGGGCAGTCGCAGCGTGAGCTCGCCCTGCGCAACGGCCTTCGGGTGCTGCACCGACAGTTGCGGTGACGACACCACCCAATCCCCGCCATCGCGCCGCCAGTCGACGTCGGCCTCTACGCGCTCGGCCTCGAGCGGCGCCCGGAACCAGCGAGGCCACTCGAACGACGGAGAGACGGCGCGCAGGGCGATGCGGCCGCGGCCCTGCGTGCCGGAGGCACGCGCCGTCAGTCCGCGCCAGCCGGGCCAGCGGCCGATCGGGCGCGCCGACAGGCCGTCGACATCGGCCGCAACCTCGAAACGCGGCTCCGAGCCGGCGCGGTCACGTGCGATGTCGATCCGCAGGCTCCGGATCGTTCCCGACGGATCGAGCCCGGCCCAGCGGTCGAACGAGCGCGGCGCGAGCGCGAGCACGAGCGGCCAGACTGCACCGGCGTCGAGTGAAGTCGCGCTGACGCCGGCTTCGAATGCGCTGGCCGGGTGCCCCCGCCAGCGCGCGCCGAGAGATGCCGCAGCAACAGAAAGTCCGCCGCGCGCCTGCAGCCGCAGGTCGCTGGCGCGGAATACCCACGCATCGCCCTCCTGCCGCAGGCGCAGCTTGCCGGCGATGCTCGCGTAGCGCACTTCGCGCGGCAACGGAGCAGCGGGCCGGTCGACCAGCGTCTTCTCGGCGGACGGCATGCTGAGCGGTGAAGCCCCCGGGGGCCGGCTCGGGGCCGCGACTTCGAGCGACTCGACCGGCGGCACGTTGCGCGCGGGCACTGCGAACGCCACGTCGGACAGGTTGACGTCGAGCCGCAACTGCTCGAGGCGCCCGTGGTCGAAGGCGGCCGATGCGCGCACTGGTCCCGAACCCGACAAAGGGCGACCCGCACCATCCGGCAACAGTCCGGCCAGGCCGGCCAGCACCAGCTGTTCGACGCGAACGTCGACCTGCATGACGAGGTCGGTGAACCGGTCGAGTGACCCGCGCAGCTTGCCCTCGAACTCGAATTGCGTGCCGAGCTCCGCGGGCAATCGCGCATCGCCCGTCATGTCCACGGCGTCGTGCACGCGACGCAGGGAGATCCGGACGCGCTGCAGCGTCCACGGACCACGGCCCGTCTTCAGGTCGCGGTAGTGCAGCGTGGCGTCCTCGACCTCCAGCCGGCCGGCAGGCAGGCGATCGAGGTCGAAGGGCGGGCGGTCCGCCGGCCGTTCACGCTGCCCGAGCAACCGGACGCGGCCGTCGGCCAGGCGCACCACTGTGAGCTCGGGCCCGACGATGCGCACGCGGCCCGCGACGAGTTCGCCCGTGCGGAACAGGTTCCACACGTCGAGCGAGACGGCGCCCTCGCGCGTCTCGAACAACGCCTGGCTCGGGTCGTCGCGGTCGAGCACGCGCACGCCGCGCAGCACAACTTCGGGGCCCCACCACCGCAGGCGCGCGTCGATGGCGCGGAACTCGAGGCGGTAGTCGGTCTGCTGCTCGACCCAGGCCTGGATGCGCGCGGCGTTCTCCGGCACGCGCGCAAGCGCCAGGCGCAGCGCGCCCACCGCCACGGCCGAAAGGATCAGCAGCGCGGCCAGCGTCCCGGCCAGGATGCGCCAGAGCCGGGCGGAAGAGCCGCGCCCGGGCGCCGCACTCACATCAGCACCACGTCGTACTGGTCGGGCTCGTAGAGCGACTCGGTCTGCAGCCGGATCGGCTTGCCCACCAGCACCTCGAGCTCGCCGAGCGCGGCCGACTCCTCGTCGAGCAGCCGTTCGATCACGTCCTGGTGCGCGAGCACCAGCAGCTGCTGCAGGTCGAACTGGCCGGCCTGGCGCAGGATTTCGCGGAAGATCTCGTAGCAGACCGTCTCGGGCGTCTTGAGGAAACCGCGCCCCTCGCACGCCGGGCACGGCATGCACAGCTGGTGCGCGAGGCTCTCGCGCGTGCGCTTGCGCGTCATCTCCACGAGGCCGAGCGCCGAGACCGTCGAGACGTGCGTCTTCGCGTGGTCCTTGGCGAGTTCCTTCTCGAGCGCCTGCATCACCTGGCGGCGATGCTCTTCCTCTTCCATGTCGATGAAGTCGATGATGATGATGCCGCCCAGGTTGCGCAGGCGCAGCTGGCGCGCGATGGCCACGGCCGCCTCGAGGTTGGTGCGGTAGATCGTCTCCTCGAGATTGCGGTGCCCGACGTACGCGCCGGTGTTGACGTCGATCGTCGTGAGCGCCTCGGTCTGGTCGATGATCAGGTAGCCGCCCGACTTGAGCGCCACCTTGCGCTCGAGCGAGCGCTGGATCTCCTCCTCGACGCCGTGCAGGTCGAAGATCGGCCGGCTGCCCTTGTAGCGCTCCACGCGCGCCTCGAGGCCGGGCATGAACGTCGCGGCGAACTCGCGCATCTGGTCGCAGGTGCGCTCGTTGTCCACCAGGACGCGGTCGACGCCTTCGCCGACCAGGTCGCGCATCAGCCGCAACGGCAGCGGCTGGTCTTCGTGCACCAGCGTGCCCGCCGACGCGCCGCGGGCGCGCTCCGTGAGCACGTCCCACAGCTTGCGCAGGAACAGCATGTCGGCACGCAGCGCCTCGCCGCTGGCGCCCTCGGCCGCGGTACGCACGATGTAGCCACCCGTGGCGCCCGGCAGCGCGTACTGCTGCAGCGCCTCGCGCAATCGCTGCCGCTCCGCCTCGTTCTCGATGCGCGCGGAGACGCCCACGCCGTGTCCGAACGGCATGTACACGAGGTAGCGCGACGGAATGGTGATGAACGTGGTGAGGCGCGCGCCCTTCGTGCCGAGCGGGTCCTTCAGCACCTGCACGAGGATGTCGGCCCCTTCGCCCACCAGCTCGCGGATGCTGTCGGTGCGCGGCGCATCGCCTGCGCCCTCGGCATCGGCGGGCTGCACGATGTCGGACACGTGCAGGAACGCGGTGCGCTCGAGGCCGATGTCGATGAACGCCGCCTGCATGCCGGGCAGGACGCGCGACACGCGGCCCTTGTAGAGGTTGCCGGCGAGCCCGCGGCGGCTGGCCCGCTCGACGAACAGCTCCTGCAGGATGCCGTTCTCGAGCAGCGCGGCCCGCGTCTCGCGCGGGCTGACGTTGACGACCATCTCGGTGCTCATGGGCCGGGCTCCACGGCGGTCAGACCGAGCACCGGCGCAAGCAGTTCCCAGGTTTCGAAGAGCGGCAAACCCATGATCCCCGAGTAGCTGCCGGCGATGTGGCTGATGAACGCTGCGGCGCGCCCCTGCACGGCATAGCCGCCGGCCTTGTCCGCGGGCTCGCCCGTGTGCCAATACCAGTCGATCTCGGCGGGCGTGAGTTCGCGGAACGTGACGGTGCTGCTGCTGACGCGGGCGGCGGAGCCTTGCGCGTGCAGCAGCGCGATCGCCGTGTGCACCGCGTGGGTTCGGCCCGAGAGACGGCCGAGCATCGCGCGGGCCTCAGCGAGGGTGGCGGGCTTGCCGAAGATCTC
>JAGVUU010000227.1 GCA_019136105.1 Gammaproteobacteria bacterium | reverse complement strand
AGATACGGCAACTCGACGAGCTCGGGCATCACGGCCTGGTCCATGGATCCGACGGGCGACCGCTCAGGGCGTCCAGCGGGCGCGCAACGCGACCCAGTAGCCGTCGTAGTCGGTCGTGCCGCCGAGGTCATCCTCGCCGTCGCGGGTCAGGTAGCCCGCTTCGCCGATGAACGCCAGCCGCGGACTGGTGGTGCGCGTGAACCTAAGGATCACCTGGGTGTCGCGGTCATTCGTGCTCACCTCCACGTTCGGCACCGGCGTCGACACCGCGCGCTCGTAGTCCGTGTACCACAGCTCGAACTGGCCCACGAGGTTCGAGGCGAGGTCGCGCGACGCCACGAATCTGGCGCCTGCAGTGGTCTCGTCCTGGCTGAGCAGGTCGAGGTAGTCGCGCTCGTTGCTGAAGAGCTCGAGGCTCAGCGTGGTGCGCGCACCCTCCGCCCGGGCCTCCGCGCGCGCGTCGCGCGCGACGAACGGCCGCGAGTTGAAGCGACCGACCCCCTGCCCCGGGAACGCGGGCGGCAGGTCGCCTGGATCGAACTCGCCGAGGCTGAGGATCTGAGTCTCGACCCGCGGCTCTTCGCTGTACGACGCACTGAACGTGAGGATGCGCGCGCGATGCTCGATCGAAGCCATCCAGCTGTCGCCGAAGAACCGCTCGCCGACGCGACCCTCGGCGGTCGTGCGTTCGCTCGGCCGCCAGCGCAGGCCGGCGCTCCAGAAATTCGAGTCGAGGCCGCCTTCGGTCGTGCTGGCATCGAGGTCGCTCTCGACGCCGACGTCGCCGACCAGCGTCAGCGTGCGCCCAATGTCGTAACCGCCCTCGAATCCGGCGCGCTCGTAGCGGTACGGCAGCGCGTTCTCGAACTCTGAGTCCTGCCAGTCGTAGAACACCCGCGCCGTGAACCGGGCATCGGGATCGGCCGTG
The DNA here is from genome assembly GCA_019136105.1 of Gammaproteobacteria bacterium. GTDB lineage: Bacteria > Pseudomonadota > Gammaproteobacteria > Steroidobacterales > Steroidobacteraceae > RPQJ01. The sequence continues at coordinate 2,166 of JAGVUU010000227.1, read as the reverse complement.
CCGAAGCTCGCGCCGGCCGCCTGGTCGATCGAGTCCTGGTCGAGCCCGAAGCCCACGACCGGGTCGCCGCGGCCCTCGTCGAAATACCAGGTGCGGCCATAGCTGTAGAACGCCGTTGCCTGCCAGTCGCCGAAACGACGCTGGAAAACGGGACTGACGCTCGCCGTGGCGACGTCCGTCAGGTTGCCGGGCCCGAAGATGCCCAGGCCGCCGTAATTCAGGCCGAACCGCGGGTCGATGACGGCATCGGCATAACTCGCCTGGCCACGCAGGTAGAACCACTCGGGGACCGCATCCCATTGCCCGTTCGCGGCGAGGCGCTGGGCGATGTCGTTGAAGTCACTGTCTTCCCAGGCCCGGCCGATCAGCTCGTAGTCGATCACGCCGACCGTCGTCGCGGACGAGTATGACGCGTTGAACCCGGGCGCCAGCTCGAGGCCGGCCATGTCCACCTGCGGCTCGCCGTCCTCGACCAGGGTGAGGTTCGACACGTATTGCACGGCAGTCGTGACTCGAGGCTGGAAGAACAGCCCCGGCGGAAGATTCTCGCGCGCATCCGTGCCCGGGCGAGGCACGCTGCGACCCTCGGGCGCCGGCATCGGCTCGGTCTGGGCGACGGCGGCCTGTCCGAGCGCCGACAGCAGCGTGACCGCGACGGCACGCGCAATGTTGCTTCCAAGGCGGCCTTGCCGCGCGTCGATGATCCGGATCATGCGCCCCCCTTGGCCGGTTGCCCGCCCGGGCCGGTGTTGTCGCTGCCCCGGTAGCCGTGGCCATAGCCGCTGCCGGAGCCGTAATAGTAGCGGCCGTAGTACCGATCGAGCGCAGACGGCTCGCAGCGGTTGAGCACGGCGCTGACCGACGCATCCTTGTCGACGAGCGCGATCGCGTCGAGCACTGCCTGCTGCGGCGTCTCGTCCGCACGCACCACGAGCAGCACCTGCCCGGCATAGCGCGTCGCCACCTGGGCCTCGTTGGTCGCGAGCAGCGGCGGCGAATCGATGATGATGACGCCACGGCCGATGCGGCGGCTCAACGCCTCGATCAACTGCGGCATGCGGCTGCCGGCGAAGAACTCGGGCGCGTGCGCGTGCCACTTCCCGGCCGGCACGAAGAACAGTCCGTCGACGTCCGTCTGGTAGGTGACGTCGCCCACGTCGCGCGCCGGGTCCTCGAGCACGTCGTTGAGCCCCGGCCGGCCTTCGAGCCCGATGGCGGGCGTGAGTCCCGGCCGCGCCACGTCGCCGTCCACCAGCACGACGCGCATCTCACGGTCGCGAACGATGCTGAGCGCGAGGCTGAGCGACGCGAAGGTCTTCCCCTCGCCGGGCATCGCGCTGGTCACCAGGATGACGTTGTTGCGGGCGGGCTTCACACCCTCGCCACCCATCACGGCCTTGAGCAGCGGCCATTTAATGCGGCGGATCTCGTCCTCCGTCCGGGCCGCCGCTTCCGCGGAAGGCAGCTGGCCCGCGGCACGCAGCCGCGCCAGGTCGAGCGCGACGGTCGCCGTCACGCCGAGCGAAGCAGCGCCCGACGCATCGTCGTCGCGCTGGCGGCTAGCCGCCGGCGGCGCCGCATCGCGCGGCTCGGAGTCCCCGCCGGTGGGAAGCATCCCGGCTGTGGAGGGCGGCACGGGTTCCCCGGCAGGCGCCTGGTCGGCCGACGCGCCGTCGGCGCGCGCCTTGGCCTGGGCCTTCTGCAAAGCTCGTTCCACGATGCTCATGCTCGGGATTCCTCAGCCGGTGACGGCGCGCACGGCCGCCCGCAGCGGCTCGCTCAGCACCAGGTTCAACAGGAAGACGACCAGCAGCAGGCTCACGGCCGCGCCGACCAGCACCGCCTGCCGCCGGTACCAGGGCAGCAGTGCTTCCTGCACGGCCACCGAGAGCGCGCCGATGACCGGCACGCCCGTCACGCGCTGCAGCATGTCGCGGCTCGAGAACGTCGGACGCAGCTGCCCGAGGAGGAGCGCCAGACCGACGCCGGCTGCGAGTGCCGCCAGCAGCACCAGCGTGTTGAGGGCGGCACGCATCGGACCACTCGGCTTGAAAGGCACCACGGGAGGTTCGATCACCCGGAACTTGACGTTGTCGGCGCTCTCCTCGGCGGACTCGGAGATGCGGGCCGACTCGAGTCGCTGCACCAGCGACTCGTAGTTGCGCT
>JAGVUU010000034.1 GCA_019136105.1 Gammaproteobacteria bacterium | reverse complement strand
GCCCTCGAAACAGGATGGGGACGCTCGCTGCCACAGCGGGCCGACGGCGCGACCAGCTTCAACCTGTTCGGGATCAAGGCCACCGGGGATTGGCGCGGAGCTGCCACGACGGCGGAGACCGTCGAGTACGAGCACGGCCAGGCCGTCACCCGCGCCGAGCGGTTTCGTGCCTACGATTCGGTGGCCGCAAGCGTGCGCGATTACGCGCGGCTGATCGCCGGCAATCCGCGCTATGCGGCGGCCCGCAACGCAGGGGCCGATCCGGGCGCCTATGCCGCGGGATTGCAGCGCGGCGGCTATGCCACGGACCCCGGCTACGCCACGAAGCTCGTCCAGGTGGCGGAGTCGGTGCAGTCCATCCTGCGGGGCCCGGCGTTCAAGTTCGCCGCCGCCGCGCCGATAACCCCTTCGGGTCGCGCCACGTGAGCGGCCGCGAACTGATGCGCGCCAGGAATTCCCGTCATGGCTGACCTGCTGTCCACCGCCGTCTCCGCCCTGTCCGCGTACAGCCGCGGGCTCGAGACGACGAGCCACAACATCGCGAACGTCGCGACCGACGGCTACAGCCGGCAGCGCGTCCTGTACGGTACGCGCGAGGCACAGGCCTACGGGAATGGCTGGGTCGGCAGCGGCGTCAACGCGACGTCGATCGAGCGCGTCTACGACCAGTTCCTGGGCCTGCAGTACCGCACCACGACCAGCGGCCTCGGCCGGCAGGAAGTCTTCGCGACGCTGGCGGGGCGGGTGAGCGCGCTGTTCGCGGACGCCGACGCCGGCTTCGGCGCGGCGCTGCAGCGTTTCGCCAACGCCGTTCAGGACGTGGCCGCCGCGCCGACCTCGATTCCAGCGCGGCAGGTGCTGCTGGCCGAGGCGAACAGCCTGGCCGGCGAACTGCGCGCGCAGGACGAGCGGCTCGAACGCCTTGCGGCCGAGGTCAACGGTCGCGTCGCCACGGCGGTCAGCGACATCAACGGCATCGCCGCCAGCATCGCCGAGCTCAACGAGCGCATCGTGGGTGCGCAGGCACGTACCGGCCAGCCGCCGAACGACCTGCTCGACGAGCGCGACCGGCTGGTGGATCAGCTGTCCGGCCGCATCGCGGTGACCACGGTCGCGCAGGACGACGGCGCACTCAACGTCTTCATCGGCACCGGCCAGCCGCTGGTGCTCGGCCCGCAGTCGATGCCGCTGACCGCGCGGCCGGACGGCTACGACCCGGCCAGCGTGCGCGTCGGCGTCGCGACCGCGGCCGGTTTCGTCGACGTCACGGCCAGCCTGACGGGCGGCGAGCTGGGCGGGCTGCTCGACGTGCAGCGCCAGGTGGTCGATCCTGCGCGCCGCACGCTCGGCCAGCTGGCCGTGGGACTCGCCGACGCGGTGAACTCGCAGCAGCGCGCCGGCATGACGCTGTCCGGCAACCTGGGCAGCGACCTGTTCGCCGTCGGCGGCGTGCAGGTGCTGGCGAACGAATCGAACGCCGGCAGCGGCTCGGTCGCGATCGCGCGTGCCGACGTCAGCCAGCTCACGGCCGCCGACTACCTGCTCGAGCTCGGTGGCAGCGGCTGGTCGCTGCGACGCGCCGACACCGGCGCCGCCGTCGCAATGTCCGGCAGCGGCACGGCCGCCGATCCGTTCCGCGCCGACGGCCTCGAGTTCGTGGTGTCCGGCGCGGCGAGCACCGGCGACCGCTTCCTGGTGCGCTCGACCTTCGGCGCCGCGTCGGGCGCACAGGCACTGCTCACCGATCCGGCGAGCTTCGCCGCGGCCCTGCCGGTGCGGGCTGCGGCCGCGGCCGCGAACGGCGGCAGCGCGTCGGCGGCGAGCCTGTCCGTGGTCGATCCGGCGAACCCGGCGCTGCGCACGACCGCGACGATTACCTTCACGTCGGCCACCACGTATTCGGTGAACGGCGGCCCTGACAGCGCGTTCACGGCCGGCACGCCGATCGAATTCAACGGCTGGCGCCTCGTGCTCGACGGCTCCCCGGCCGCGGGCGACGTGTTCACGGTCTCGTCCAATTCCGCGGGCCTCGGCGACAACCGCAATGCGCTCGCGCTCGTCGATGCGCTGTCCGGTGCGACGCTGAACGGCGGCACTGCGTCGGTCGCGGACGTCTACGGGCGGCTGGTCGCCGACGTCGGCGTGCAGACCCGCCAGGCGCAGCTGTCGCGCGACGCGCTGGCGCTGGTCCAGGGCGACGCGCGCGCGGCGATCGATTCGGTGTCGGGCGTCAACCTCGACGAGGAGGCTGCCAACCTGGTGCGGCTGCAGCAGGCCTATCAGGCCGCGGCGCAGGTCGTGCGGGTCGCCGACTCACTGTTCGACACGCTGCTCGGGGCGATCGGCCGATGAGCCTGCGCATCTCCACCGCCGGGATGCAGGCCGCGATGCTCGGGTCGCTGCTCGACGCGCAGGCCCGCCTCGCGCGCACGCAGGAGCAGATCGCGAGCGGCCGCCGCGTCAACTCGCCGGCCGACGACCCGATCGGTGCGACGCGCATCGAGGCGCTCACGCGCCAGATCGAGGCGGGTCGACAGTATTCGCGCAACGCAGCCGCGGCGGCCAACCGACTCCAGTTCGAGGAACAGGCGCTTGCCGACCTTGGCGGCGCACTGAACCGTGTCCGCGAACTCGTGCTGCAGGCGAGCAACGCCACGATCGACCCTGCCTCGCGCGAGATGATCCGAGCGGAGGTGGCCGGCCGCGTGCAGGAGATGATCGACATCGCGAACCGGCAGGACGGGCAGGGCGAGTACCTGTTCGCGGGCCTCGCGACGCAGACGCGCCCGTTCGAGCGCACCGACGCCGGCGTCGTCTACCGCGGCGACCAGGGCCAGCGCTTCCAGGCCGTGGGCGCCACCCAGCGCGTCGCCGACGGCGACTCCGGGGACGCAGTCTTCGGACGCGTGCCCGGCGGCGACGGAACGTTCGTCACCGAGTCCGCGGCCGGCAACACCGGCACTGGCGTGATCGGCGTGGGCAACGTGCTCGACCCCTCGGCGTGGCCGGGCGGCGCCTTCACGCTCCGATTCGTCGCGTCAGGCGCCTGGGAAGTGGTGGATGCCGCGACGCCCGTGCCGAACGTCGTGGCATCCGGCGCC
>JAGVUU010000221.1 GCA_019136105.1 Gammaproteobacteria bacterium | reverse complement strand
GCCCGCGGTGCGCTCGAGAAAGTCTGCCTCCGACCACGCGAACAGCTCGACGAGCTGCGGCGCGTCGAGCCCGTGGCGCGGATTGAAACCGGGTTCGGTCGTCAGCTTGGCGTAGCGATTCCACGGACAGACGAGCTGGCAGTCGTCGCAGCCGTAGATGCGATTGCCCATCGCTGCACGGAACTCCTCGGGGATCGGGCCGTCGAGCTCGATCGTGAGGTACGAGATGCAGCGCCGTGCGTCGAGCTGGTAGGGAGCGACGATCGCGCGCGTCGGGCAGACGTCGATGCACGCGGTGCAGCTGCCACAGTGTGCGGTGACGCGCGCGTCGATTGGCAGCGGCAGGTCGGTGAAGACTTCGCCGAGGAAGAACCACGAGCCGCCGTGCCGGTCGAGCAGGTTGGTGTGCTTGCCGATCCAGCCGAGGCCAGCATCGCGGGCGAGGGCTTTCTCGAGGACCGGCGCGCTGTCGGTGAATGCGCGATAACCCGCGGTGCCGGCCGCGGCCGCGATGCGCTCCGCGAGTCGCGCGAGCCGGCTGCGGACCACCTTGTGATAGTCGCGGCCGACGGCGTAACGGGAGACGTACCCAAGCACCGGGTCGGCGAGCGTGCCCGGCACGAGTTCCGACGGTCGCGCCCGCCGGGTGCCGTGGCGCCGCATGTACTCCATCTCGCCTTGGCGGCCAGCTGCCAGCCACTCGAGCAGGTGCTGTTCGTCGGCAGGCAGCTCGGCTGCAGCGATGCCGACCTTCTGGAAGCCGAGTTCCTGGCCCCAGGCCTTGATCTGCTCGGCGAGCGCTCGGAGATCCATGCGTGGTGTGACGCTTCGGCGGGGGGTGGCGGTGCGCGGCCAGTATAATGGCCGCCATGCAAGCGCTGGGCGGAGCCCTCTACACGGCCGGGCAGGTGCGCGACCTCGACCGGCACGCCATCCACGAACTCGGCATCCCGGGCTACGAGCTGATGACCCGCGCGGGGCACGCGACGCTGAACGCGCTGCGCTCGCTTTGGCCCGCCACGCGTTCGATCACGGTGCTCTGCGGTCCAGGCAACAACGGCGGTGACGGGTACGTCGTCGCGCGCGTGGCGCGCGCGCAAGGCATCACAGCGCACGTCGTATCACTGGGCGACCCGCGGCAGCTCGCGGGCGACGCGCGCCGCGCCCATGACGATTTCATCGCCGCTGGCGGGCGCTGCGAGCCGTGGTCTCCGGACGTGCTCGATTCGGATGTGATCGTGGACGCGTTGTACGGCACGGGTCTCGCCCGCGCAGTGAGCGGCGAGGCGGCGGCCATGATCGAGGCGGTCAACGCCTCCGGACGTCCGGTCGTCGCCGTGGACGTGCCATCGGGGCTGCATGCCGATGGCGGCGCGGTGCTCGGGGTTGCCACGCACGCGGCCCTGACCGTGACGTTCATCGGCCGCAAGCTCGGCCTCTATCTCGGCGCTGCACCCGGGCACGTGGGTCACCTGGTGTTCGACGGTCTGCAAGTGCCTCCGGAGACCTACTCGGTCGCGACGCCGGTGGCGCGGCTGCTTGGCGAGACGGACGTGCTCCAGGCGTTGCCGCGCCGGCGCCGTGCGGCGCACAAGGGCGATCACGGGCACGTGCTGGTGATCGGCGGCGGTCCCGGCATGCCGGGTGCGGCGCGCCTCGCGGGCGAGGCGGCGTTGCGCTCGGGTGCGGGCCTCGTGACGCTCGCGGTGCATCCGGAGAACATCAGCGTCGTTGCTGCGCGCCCCGAGTTGATGTGCGTCGCGGCGCGCTCGGCGTCCGACCTGGCGGCGGCCCTGTCCCGGGTCACCGTCGTCGCAGTCGGGCCTGGCCTCGGCCACGGCGACTGGTCGCGAGAGTTGTTCGAGGCGGCTCTCGCGAGCGGCAAACCGCTGGTGGTCGATGCCGACGCGTTGAACTTGCTCGCGGCTGTGCCGCGACGGCACGAGCGCTGGGTGCTCACGCCGCATCCCGGCGAGGCGGCGCGCCTGCTCGGAACATCGACGGCCTCGGTGCAGTCAGATCGCCTCGCGGCAGCGCGTCAGCTGCAGGAGCGTTTCGGCGGCACCGTGGTGCTCAAGGGTGCCGGATCGATCGTTCACGGCAGCGCGGGATTGCCCGGCATCTGCGACCGCGGTAACCCGGGCATGGCTGCGGGCGGCATGGGTGACGTGCTGACCGGGGTCGTCGCGGGCATCGCTGCGCAGTGCAAGGATCTCGAGAACTCTGCGCGGGCGGGCGTCTTCGTGCACGCGCAGGCAGGCGATCTCGCGGCGCGCCGCGGCGAACGCGGCCTGCTGGCCTCCGACGTGCTCGACCAGGTGCGCGCATGCGTGAACCCGGCCTGCGCCTGACAGCCAGCGACCCCGGTGAAACGCGTGCCATCGGTGCGCGGCTCGCCGGGGCGCTCCTCGCTGCAGGCCTCCGCGAACCGTTCGTCGTGGGGCTTACGGGTGACCTCGGGGCTGGCAAGACCACGCTCGTCGGAGGGCTCCTGGCCGCGCTCGGCCACGAAGGTCCGGCGCGCAGCCCCACCTACTCGTTGGTCGAGCCCTATCGGCTCGCCGGCCGCGACGTCCATCACTGCGACCTGTACCGCCTGCGCGACCCCGGGGAACTCGAGGACCTGGGCCTGCGGGATCTCCTGGCCGGGTCCAGCATCCTGCTGGTGGAGTGGCCGGAGCGTGCCGGCGACCGGCTGCGCGAGCCCGACCTGAACCTGCACCTCGAGTACACCGACGCGGGTCGGCAGGTGGCCGTGGCGGCCAGTTCCGAGGCCGGCAGGCAGGTGCTGTCGGCGCTGCGGTTCGACGGGACCTGACGAATCACGCGTATCTCCATAATTTCATTGGATTATTGGCGCGCCGGAGCGTAGATTACGCCGCATGTCGCGACGCCCGGCCCCGCGGTGGACGTTCCTCTCTACGCTCCTGACGCTGTGCTTTGCCACGGTGGCGCGTGCGGCTGCCCCCGTTTCGGTCGAGGACGTCCGTCTCTGGTCGGGCCCGGAGGGCACCCGGCTCGTGCTCGACCTGAGCGCACCCGTGCGTCACGAGGTGTTCAGCGTCGAGAATCCCGAACGCGTCGTGATCGACCTGCAGAACGCGCGGCTCGCGCTGCGCAAGGCGCTGCCGGCGGGCCAAGGCCCGGTGACGAGTGTCCGCTCGGGCCCGCAGGCCGGCGGTGGATTGCGCATCGTCCTCGACGTCACGACGCGCCAACCCGTGAAGAGCTTCATGGTGGCGCCCGAGGGTGGCGCGGGGCACCGCCTCGTGGTCGAGATGCCGCCTGTCGCTGCGGCGCCCGTCGCGGCCGCGGCGACTCAACCGCCGCTCGGCCAGCAGGTCCTCGCGGCCGGTGCGGCAGCGATGGCGCACGCTGCGTCGAACACCCCGCCAGTCAAGAGCATCACTGCGAGCGCCAAGGGTCGTGACCTCATCGTCGCGATCGACGCAGGCCACGGTGGCCAGGATCCGGGCGCGATCGGCCGTGGCGGCACGCGCGAGAAGGACGTGACGCTCGCCATCGCACGCCGACTCGCGAAGCAGGTCGACGCGGAGGAGGGCATGCGCGCCGTGCTGATCCGCGACGGCGACTATTTCATCTCGTTGCGCGGCCGCATCCGCAAGGCGCGCGAGTCCGGTGCCGACATGTTCATCTCGGTGCACGCCGACTCGGTGCTCGACCGCAACGTGAGCGGCGCGTCGGTGTACGTG
>JAGVUU010000322.1 GCA_019136105.1 Gammaproteobacteria bacterium | reverse complement strand
GGGAGGGGGGCGCCCCCCGTGGTCAGAGACGGAAATCCTGGCCCAAGTAGACCTCACGCACCTGAGGATTGGCAAGAATCTCCTCCGCCGATCCGGACGCGATCACACTTCCGGCGCTGACGATATACGCACGACTGCAGATGCCGAGCGTTTCGCGGACATTGTGGTCGGTGATCAGCACGCCGATGTTGCGTGCGCTCAGGTGGCGGATGATGCGCTGGATGTCGTCCACGGAGATCGGATCGACGCCCGCGAACGGCTCGTCGAGCAGGATGAAGCGCGGCTCGGCCGCCAGCGCCCGCGCGATCTCCACCCGCCGCCGCTCGCCGCCCGAGAGGCTCAGGCCCGAGCTCGCCCGGATGTGGCCGATGTGCAGCTCCTCGAGCAGCGACTCGAGCGCCGCCTCGCGCGCGGATTCCTCGTCGAGGTCGTCGCGCGTCTCGAGGATCGCGCGGATGTTGTCCTCGACGCTCAGCTTGCGGAACACGGACGCTTCCTGGGGCAGGTAGCCGAGGCCGAGCCGCGCGCGCCGGTGCATGGGCAGGTCGGTGAGTTCCCGGTCGTCGAGCCAGATGCGGCCCGCGTCGCACGGGACGAGGCCCACGATCATGTAGAAAGCGGTGGTCTTGCCGGCGCCGTTGGGGCCGAGCAGGCCCACGACCTCGCCGGACTCCACCTCGAGCGACAGGTCGCTCACCACCTGGCGCGAACGGTAGCGCTTGCCCAGCGATTCGGCGCGCAGCAGGCTCACGGCGGCGGCGCCTCAGCGGGCGGCACGGGCTTCTTCTGCCCGACGGGCTCCTTGGGGTTGATCGTGATGCGCACCCCGCCCGGTTCGGTTTCGCCCGGATTGGCGGCGACGCGCTGGCGGCCGATGTCGTACACGAGCTTCCTGCCGCGGATCTCGTTCTGCCCGTCGCTGAGCCACGCGTCGCCGGTGAGCTGCACGGTGCCGTTGCGCACGTCGTACTCGATCGACTCGGCGCGCCCTTGCGCGAGCTGGCCGCTCTTCTCGAGGCGCTGCTCGAACACGGCCGGCGCGCCGCGGACCTGCGCGCGCACGATCTGGTTGTCCTTGAAGCTGACCGTCGCGGTGTCCGAGGCCAGCTTGCCGTCGGGCACGGTGATTCTCACCTGGCCTTTCAGCGTCCACTGCGAGTTCACGAAATCGAGGCCCGTGGCGCTCGCCTCCTGCGCCTCGACCGTAAGCGGGCCCTGCGTGATCTTCACGCGCTTGAACAGCAGCGTGTTGTTGCGATAGTCGAAGTCGGACGATGCCGCCTCGAGGTTGATCGGTGCCCGGGAATCGAGCGGCACGGCGGCCACCGCGACCGCGACCGTGCCGGCCAGCAGGGCAGCGGCCAGTGCGCGCGCGAAGTTAAGGTACGAAGCGGCCATGGACGTTCGATTCTAGCCGGAGGGTGCCGTCGTTCAACACGACGCGCAGGCCGCGTGCGTCCAGCTGGTGCGCGCCGAACTTCACGGACACGGGCTCTGCGGTCTGGATGACGCTGGTCGCCGTGTCGTAGGACAGCTGGTCCGTGCGGATCACCGCTGCGCCGCGCGCTTCATTGCCAGTCACCCGGACGTCCCCGGACAGCAGCAGCGCGGTAGCAGCCACCGGCATGCGGCCCTCTGCGGCCGTGACGGTCCACGCGCCGGCCTCGGCCGTCTGGTAGTCGATCTCGAGGTTGGCAAGCAGCACGCTCTGGTCCGCGAGGCGCTGCTCGATCGTGTCCGCGCGCAGCACGATGCGGGGTGCGCCATCCGGGCCGTATTCGGTGAGCGTCGCCGCATTGACGTAGTAGCCGCGCTCGTCGTCCGTGGCCGCAGCCTCGAACTCGTCCTCGTCACCGCCCACGAGGACGCCGTACGCGAGCCACGCGGCCGCGACCACCGCGACCGAGGTGAGCAGGCGCTGCCTCAGGAGCCGTGCGCGCTGAGCAGCAGATCGCATACTTCACGGACGGCCCCGCGGCCGCCTTTGGACTTGGTGACCCAGTGCGCCGCGGCGAGCAGTGCCGGATGGGCGTCGGCCACGCCGATGGCGAGGCCCGCGCGGCGCAGCATCGGCGCGTCGGGCGTGTCGTCGCCGACGCAGGCCGTCTCTTCGGCCGTGACGCCGAGTTCGGCGAGCAGCTGGTCGAGCCGCTCGCCCTTGTCGCCAACGCCCTGGTACACGTGCCGGATGCCGAGCTCGGCCGCGCGCCGCGTCACCGCCGGGCTGTCGCGACCCGAGATGATCGCGACCGTGACGCCTGCGCGCTGCACGGCCACCAGGCCCGAGCCGTCACGCACGTGGAACACCTTCAGTTCCTCGCCGGCGGCGGAGATGTACAGGCGCCCGTCGGTGAGCACTCCATCGACGTCCAGCACCAGCAGGCGGATGCGAGCAGCGCGTTCGAGCACGGCGTCCATCGGTCACATCACCCCGGCGCGCAACAGGTCGTGCACGTTGAGTGCGCCCACCAGCGTCCCGGCGTCGTCGACGACCGGCAGGGCGGTGATGCGGTAGGTTTCCATGAGGTGCACCGCCTCGGCGGCCAGCATGCGCGGGCGGGCCATCTTCGGGTTGGCGGTCATCACGTCGCGCATGCGGGTGGCGTGCACATCGACCAGCTTGTCGAGCGCGCGGCGCAGGTCGCCGTCGGTGAATACGCCGGTCACCCTGCGCGCCTCGTCGACGATCGTCGTCATGCCGAGGCCCTTGCGGCTCATTTCGAGCAGGCCGGCGCTGAGCGGCGTGTCGGGCCCGACTGCCGGCAGGTCGTCTCCGGTGCGCATCACCTCGTCCACGTGCAGCAGCAGGCGGCGGCCAAGGCTGCCGCCCGGGTGCGAGCGGGCGAAATCCTCCTCGGTGAAGCCGCGCGCCTCGAGCACGGCCACCGCAAGTGCGTCGCCCATCGCGAGCGTCGCCGTGGTGCTCGCCGTGGGCGCGAGGTTGAGCGGGCAGGCCTCGGCCGGGACGCTCACGTCGAGCGTCACCGTCGCGTAGCGTGCGAGCGTCGACCCGGCCTTGCCCGTGAGCGCGATCATCGGTACGTCGAGGCGCTTGATGACCGGCAGGATCGTGAGCAGTTCGTCGGTCTCGCCGGAGTTCGAGAGCGCGAGCACGACGTCCTT
>JAGVUU010000030.1 GCA_019136105.1 Gammaproteobacteria bacterium | reverse complement strand
CTGGCTGGCCTGTGGATCGACGGCCGTGCGCCGGAAGATCTCGGCCAGTACACCGAGCGCGTCAAGGCCGTCACCGCGGCGGACGTGCAGGACCAGGCGCGCCGTTATTTCAAGCCGCAGGACCAGAGCCTGGTCGTCGTCGGCGACCCGGCGGTGGCGGAGCAGTTGAAGCCGTTCGGCGAGTTCGAGGCCGTCGCACCGAACTGATCGCGCATCCATCTCCCGCCCTGCCGGGCACCCTCTCCCGCGTCGGGGGGAGAGGGTTCGGGAGGGGGCGTCAGGGCACGGCCTTGACGACGTAGCCGCCGGATTTCTCGTCCTTCTCGATCTCGATCAGCTTGCGCGCCTGCGCTTCCTCGAGCAGCTGGCTGAAGCTCTTGAAGCCGTGGTAGGTCTCGTTGAACCCGGGACGCTGGCGCTTCAACGCCTGCTTGATCATCGAGCCCCAGATCTTCTCGTCCTCCTCGCGGTCCTCCGCGAGCGCCTCGATCGTGGCGAGCACGAGGTCGAAGGCTTCCTGCTTCTTCTCTTCCTCGGTTTTCGCCGGATGGGCAGGCGCAGGACTCGCCTCGGCCGGGGCTGCCTCGGCAGCAGGGGCCGGCGCTGCGGCCGCTGGCTGCTTGCCGGAACCCTGCTTCGCCGGCGCCCTGCGGCGCCCGCGGCGCTGCTCCTCCTTGCGCACGAGGTCGTCGTCCTTGCGCACGAGGTCGTCGTAGTAGATGAACTCGTCGCAGTTGGCGATCAGCAGGTCGGACGTGGAGCTCTTCACGCCCACGCCGATCACCAGCTTGTTGTTCTCGCGCAGCTTGCTCACCAGCGGCGAAAAGTCGGAGTCGCCGCTCACGATCACGAACGTGTCGACGTGCGACTTGGTGTAGCAGAGGTCGAGCGCATCCACGACCATGCGGATGTCGGCCGAATTCTTGCCCGACATGCGCACGTGCGGGATCTCGATCAGCTCGAACGAGGCCTCGTGCATGGGCGCCTTGAATTCCTTGTAGCGCTCCCAGTCGCAGTAGGCCTTCTTGACGACGATGCTGCCCTTCAGCAGCAGCTTCTCGAGCACCTTGCCGATGTCGAACTTCGAATACTTGGCGTCGCGGACGCCCAGGGCCACGTTCTCGAAGTCGCAGAACACGGCCATGTTGTTGATCGTGGGTTTTGCCATGGCTTCATCCTACACCCGGGTGACCACCAGCGCTGCGGCGACGAACATCAGCGTGCCGGCCACGCGCAGGATCGCGCGCTGCGCGGGTTCGTTCGCGAAGAAGTGCCGGGCGCGGGCCGCGAGCAGCGCGTACCCGGTGTTCACCCCGCCGATCACCACCAGTAGCATCAGCGCGAGCAGGCCGAGGTCGCCCCAGGTCAGCGTCGAGAGGTTCACGAACCCGGGCATCAGCGCGGCATAGAACAGCATCGCCTGCACGTGGCCGAACATCAGCAGCAGCCCGGCGCCGTAATTGCGCCAGAAGTGGTTCTCGTGGCTGGTGCCTGCAGGCGCGGCGATCCGCGGCGTGGCCCGCCACAGCGACACGCCCTGCCAGACGAGATACAGCGCCCCCAGGATCTTCACGATCGCGAAGAAGTCGCCGAAGGAACGGGCGGCTGCAGCCATGCCGGCGGCCGCGAGCGCGAAGAAGAGCAGGTCACCGGTGACCACGCCCGCATTGATCGCCATGGCGGGGCGGGGCCCGTCCGCGATGGCGCGCGCGACGATTGCCGTGACGGCGGGCCCGGGCGTGAGCGCGGCCACCGCTACGGTCGCGGTCAGCGCCAGGAAGACGCCAGGCGTCACGGTGGTCTACAGCCAGCCCTTGCGGCGGAAATAGAGGTAGGGAATGACAGCCGAGGCCACCATGGCCACGAGCGCCATGGGGTAACCCCAATGCTTGTCGAGCTCGGGCATGAAGTGGAAGTTCATGCCGTAGATGCTCGCGATCAGCGTCGGCGGCAGGAACATCACGGCCACCACCGAGAAGATCTTGATGATGTTGTTCTGCTCGAGGTTGATCAGGCCGAGCACCGCGTCGAGCAGGAACTGGATCTTGCCGCCGAGGAAGCTCGCGTGGTCGGAGAGCGACTGCACGTCGCGCAGCGTCGACTTGAAGCGGCCCGTCTGGTCCTTCGACAGCGTGACGTTCGAGGCCTGCTGCACGTACATGAGCAGGCGCTGGAAGCTCACCAGGCTCTCGCGGGCCTTCGAGATCAGGTCGCCGTTCACGCCGATCTTCTGGATCATCGCCTGCAGGTCGCGGTTGGTCGGGGACGCGCTGTTCTGCCGCGGGAAGATCAGGAGCGAGATGGAGTCGAGCTCGAGCTGGACCTTCTCGAGCAGGTCGGCCATGCGCTCGACGAACGCCTCGAGCAGACCGGCGAGCAGCGTGGCCGACGAAGTGCATGCCGCGGGTGAGCGCTCGACGTGCGCCATGAAGCGGCGCACCGGCGTCGGGTCGACGTAGCGGTTGGTGATCAGTCGGTTGTTCGCCAGGATGAACGTGATCGCGCTGCTCTCGGGCGTCGGCGAGTCGAGCTTCGAGCCGACGGTCGCAGTCATGTAGACCGCGCCGTTCTCCTCATAGAGGCGGTTGGACGTCTCAATCTCGCGCATCTCGTCGCGCGTCGGCACGTCCACCGTGAGCAGCGCCTCGACGGCCTTTTCTTCCCCGGGGGTCGGCTCGAAGAGGTCTGCCCACAGGAATTCGTCCGGAAACGGCGCCGGGGGCGTGTTCTCGACCCAGGTGTAGCCGCTGCCGGTGGGGATGAGGAGGCGAAGCATGTGGCGAGTCCGGAAGGACAGGGCGACCTTTTAGCACAGACCCACCGTGGCAGGCACTCGGCTCGACGCTGGCGGAGGTGCACGACCGCGGGTCAGCGAGCCTCGATCGCCCCGATGTCGGCCGGTGCCTGCGCGTTGCGCGCGGTGCCGACCTGATCCACGACGAGCCGCGTCACGTTCGGGCTGCGATCGATCCAGACGATCGTCCGCAGCGACGGGTTCTCGGGCAGCGCGCCGGTCGTGAAGAGCGACTGCCACGCAACGTCGCCGAGCAATTCCGGTCCCATGCCACCGATGGCCGCCTGCGCGAGCGCCGCGTCGAGGCGGTGCCAGAACTCGATGTACGGGTGGTTGTACAGCTCCCGTGGCCACGTCTGGGACGGTCCGAAGAAATGCGTGGCGCCCAGCGCCAGGATCGGCCTGCCGTCGGGGTCCTTGTATGGCTGCAGTCCTGGCGTGGCCGAGTCCGTGTCCGCGGACTGCAGGAACGCTTCGAAGTCCGCCTTGAAGGCTGCGGCGAAGCCCGTGAGCCGGTAGTGCTGTTCGATGCGGGCGAGCACGATCGCGAGGAAGTCATCGGTCGCCCCCTGGGCGACATCGTACTCGGCGAGGATCTCGTCGACGCCGTATGGCGCAGCAGGCACCTGGTCGAGTGCCGTGCCGGCCGGCGCGTAGTGAAGCGGCACCGGGCTCGCCGGGCCCACGCCGACGGACGCAATCGAAGGGTCGGCCGTGATGCCAGCCACCAGATCGACCACGCCCGTGAGCGCCACGTCGCTCGCGTCACCAACCTTCGGGTAGTGGCGGCGGCTGAGTGATTCCCAGGTGCGCTCGCCCACGGGCACGAGGATCTGGCTGAAGTCGAGCTTGCCGAACCGGTTGTAGCCGGCGCTGTGGAAGTGCATCAACGAGCCAGTGAACAGGTCGTGCGCGTAAGTGGCGCCGCCGATTTCCTCGACGGTGTTGCCGGCGATGAGCGAATGACCCACGGTCATGCTTTCGACCGCGTGCGCGTTGCCGACCGTCGCCGCGATGCCGCCGGCGAGGT
>JAGVUU010000036.1 GCA_019136105.1 Gammaproteobacteria bacterium | reverse complement strand
GCACCTGCGCGCTGCCGAACAGGTGCAGCCAGCGCTCAGCCCGTGTCGCCGCGACGTACAGCAGGCGCCGGCGCTCCTGCAGCAGCTTCTCGCGCTCCAGCGACTCGAGCCATGCATAGAGCAGGTTCGGGTCGCCGCCGGTGCGCGCGACCGGCGCGACGACCAGGTCGTGGCGGTCGGCGACCGGCAGCTTGAGCCAGTGCAGCAGGCGCCTGGGATCGCGCCCCGGCAGCCGTTCGAGCGCAGGGACGATCACCGTGTCGTACTGCAGCCCCTTGGCTTTGTGCACCGTGAGCAGCTCGACGCGCACGTCCGGGCTCGCACGCGAGGGCGCGTAGAGCGACTCGAGTGCGCGGCTGAGCCGCTCGAGATCCACGGGGCCTGCCTCCCGGGACTCGAGGTCGGCCAGCGCTTCGAAATACGCCTCGGCCTCGTCGAGTTCGCGCCCGGACTCGGCCGTCGCCGGACCGCCGAGCGCGTGCCACGCGCGCTCGACGGTATCGCGCAGCCCGAACCGCCGCAGCTCCGCGAGCGCCGCTTCGATGACGCCCCAGGCACGCTCGACGCGCCGGCGCTCATCGGCACCCAGCCGCCCGCGCCTCACGGGGTCGCGGAGCAGTTCGATGATCGTAGCTTCGCGGTCATCACCGAAGAGCGCGTGCAATGCCGCGAGCGACAGGCCGCACCACGGCGCCCGCAGCACCGCGAGCCACGCGGGACGATCGGCGAGGTGCGACAGCGCGCGCGTGAGCGCCAGCAGGTCGAGGACGACCGGGCGCTCGTCGAGCGGGTCGATGTCGGTCGCGCGGAACGCGATGCCGGCGCGGGCCAGCTCCGCCACGATCTGCACAAGGTGGCTGCGGCCCTGCACCAGGATGCCGACGCTCGCCTTGGGATCGGACTCCAGACGGCCACGCACGATCGCCGCGACCTGCTGCGCCTCGTAGGCGCGACTGCGGCGCAGCAGTGGATGCACGCGCACTCCGCCGTCCGCGCCGGCGTCCTCGCGTGCAACGCTCGACGCGTAGCTGACCGCCCCACGGAACATGTCGTCCGCGGGGGGCAATACCTGGCCGAAGCAATCGTTGACCCACTGCACGACCGGCTCCGTGGAACGGAAGTTCACCGCGAGCGTGAGCGGCTCGAGCTCGATCTCCCCGAGGCCGCGGTTGCGGATGTCGAGGAACAGGCCGACCTCCGCGTTGCGGAACCGGTAGATCGACTGCATCGGGTCGCCGACGAGGAACAGCGTGCGTCCGTCGTCGCGCTGCCAACCCGCCGTCAGCGATTCGAGCAACCGCACCTGTGCCTCGGACGTGTCCTGGAACTCGTCCACCAGCACGTGGCGCAGTTGCGCATCGAGCGCGAGTGCCGTGTCGGTCGGCGCATCGGGCGGACCGAGAGACTGCCGCGCCGCCCACGCGAAGCGCGGGTAGTCGGCGACGCGTCTGGCGGCGAACACCACCTCGAGTTCCGCGGCCGCGAGTTGCAGCACGCGGAACTGCGCGAGCAGCACGCGCCACTCCCGTGCATCGTAGGCAGGCGGCGGCAACCGGCGCACGGCATCGAGCAATCGCACCGCTTCCTCGTGCGCACGCAATTCGTCCGCCGCCAGCATGGCGCGACGCTTCAGTTCCTGGCCGGCGGCACCGGGCGGGATGCCGACGCCGACGTTGAATGCCGAGCGCACCTTGCACTCGGCAGTCAGGAGCAAGTGCGCGAGCCCCTGCCACCGCGCGATGCTGTCGAACGATGCGTCCGGAACCTGCGCGGTGCCCGACCACGCGCGGATGGGCGACTCACGGCCGGCCGCGACGAGGTTGGACGCCGCTGCATTCGCGATGCACGCCGCCTCGCGCAACCAGTCCACAGGCAGTGCACGCTGCAGCGACTCGAGGTGACTGCCGACCAGCCTCGCGCGCGCGGCCTCGAGCTGGCTCTTGAGGCTCGCCTCGGCCGCGGCACCGCTCACGTCCGGCGGCAGCACCGACAGCCACGCCTCGCGCCGCGTGAGCATCTCGATCACGAGCTCGACGAACCGCTCGACGCGATTGTCGACGTGCGCGAGCAGGGTGGCCACCGCCTCGGACGCCTGTGGCAGCCCTTGCGCCAGGTGCGAGAGCAGGTTCTCCGTCGCCTGGGCGTAGAGGTCGCGCGCGTCCTCTTCGATGCCGAGGCCCGCGCCCAACCCGGACAGAAGCGGCAAGCGGCGCGCCAGGCCGAGGTTGAGCGCGTCGATCGTCTGGATGCGCAGGCGGCCCGGCTGTGCGAGCAGCCCCCAGCCTCGCACTTCGTCGGCGGCGAGCGCCGCTCGGGCCAGGGCCAGCGTGCGCTCGTGCAGTGGGCGTGCCGGATCGGGTGTGTGCACCGCGCGCAGTGCGCCCACGATGCGGTCGCGCATCTCCGCGGCGGCCTTGCGCGTGAAGGTGATGGCGATGATCGACTCTGGCTGATCGACCGTCGCCAGCAGGGCGAGGTAGCGGCGCGTCAGCAGCTCCGTCTTGCCGGCGCCGGCCGGGGCCTGCACGATGAAGCTGTGGCGGACATCGAGCGCCCGCTCGCGGGCCCACGCGTCGGCGGTGCGCAGGTCACTCATCGCCACCCTCCTCGTCGGCACGCTCCGCATCGGTCTCAGCGATGCGGCAGAGCGCACCCAGGTGGCAGTACTCGCAGGCCTTGCTTGGGTTCGGTGCGAGCCGCGCCTCGCCGCTCGCGTACTCGGCCGCCAGCGCTTCGAGGCGCCGGCGCCACGCGCCGAGCAGCTCGTCCCACGTTCCGTAGGGTTTCAACAAGCCGCTCGAGCCCGGCTCGCGCAGGCCCTCGAACAGCGCGGCATCACTTGCGACTCCCACGTACCCGGTGTCGCCGCTGCGGACACGAGCGAAGGCCACCGCATGCACGCGCCCAGCGCCGAGGGCCTGCACGTAAGCCGGCAACTGCGGCAGCCGCGGCCGCTCGTCGAGCCACGACTTCACGTCCGCGCTGGCCCCGGTCTTGTAGTCGATGACGGCGAGCGAGCCATCGGCCAGCCGGTCGATGCGATCGGGGCGGAACTCGAGCGTGAGCGGCCCGATCCGGCCGCTGTGCGGCGTCTCGACGTTCTCCACCACGAACGCCGCACGCGCGCGGTCCGCTTCCA
>JAGVUU010000331.1 GCA_019136105.1 Gammaproteobacteria bacterium | reverse complement strand
CGCCCCGGCCCCCGGAGGGCCGGCGAAGAGCGGTCCGGAAGCGGTCGTTCCGGCCGACATCCCGATGCGCGCCGATGTCGACGAGCGTTTCGCCCAGGACGTGATCCAGCGCAGCCGCGGCCAGGATCCCACCGCGAAGCTGCAGAAGCGCCTCGAGGCACTGGCCGAGTCCGTGCGCGAGGAAGGGAAGCACATCAATCGTGACGAGCTGAGGCGGCTGTCGATCGCACGACTCGAGAGCCTCGAGCGTCACTGGAACTTCTACGGCAAGCAGCTCGAGGCCTGGCGACGCGATCTCAAGGAGGCGACCAGCCAGTACAACGAGGACGCGGCCGAGTTGTCGCGGCGCCGCGCGAACTGGGAGGCGACGCGCACTTCGGCGGAATCCGCGGCATTGGCGCCCGCACTGGCCAACAGGGTCAACAGCGTCCTCGCGCAGATCGAGCTCGCGGAGCAGGCGGTGTCGGGTCCGATCGACAAGCAGGTGCGGCTGACCCGTCGCGCCAACGCCGTCGAGAGCTCGATCAGCGCCGGACAGAAGGCCGTTGCCGCCGGCATCGCCTACAAGGACTCACGGCTGTCGCGCCTCGACGCGCCGCCGCTCTGGCAGCTCTGGCGCGACCCGCAGACGTCGGGCAGTGCTCTGCAGTCCGTCCAGGCGGGCCTGTCGGTCGAGCAGCGCTTCCTCGACGAGTACGCGGCAGCCACCGCCGACGTGCAGCTACGCAAGAACCTGGTGGCGTTGCTGATGCTGCCACTGCTGGTGTGGCTCAGCGTGCGCAGCCGCCGCGTGGTGTCGGACGATCCCGAGATCCAGGCCTCGACGCGCGTCCTGCGCCGGCCAATCTCGTCCTGGCTCATCCTGCTGATGGTGAGCGCGATGGTCTTCCAGCCGGACGCGCCGGTGCTGCTGCACCAGGTCGCGCTGCTCGTCGCCCTGGTGCCGGTGCTGCGGCTGTTGCCGCCCAGGGTCTACGAGGTGCTCGGGCCGTGGCCGTACATCGCGACCGGCCTGTACCTGCTGAAGCAGCTCAATTTCCTGCTGATCGCCAACCCGCTGCATTACCGCGTGTACCTGCTCGGGCTCACGCTGCTCACGGCCGTGCTGCTGGTCTGGCTGATGTGGCGCGCGCGGCCCCGAGCCGGCGATCCGCCGCTTTCGACCGCGCGCAAACTGGTTCGCGCGGCGGGCGCGCTCGCAGTGGTGGCGCTGCTGGTCTCCGCCGTCGCCAACCTGTTCGGCAACGTTTCCCTCGCCGAGATGCTCACCGGCGGCATCCTCGACAGCGGCTACGTCGGTCTGGTGCTGTACGCCGGCGTGACGGTGCTTTCCTCCGTCCTGCGGCTGCTGCTCGCGCGACGCGCACTGTCGCGCTTCAGCATCGTCACGCAGCACGCGGGGCCGTTGCTGCAGAGCTTCACGCGGCTGCTCGGCTTCGCGGCGCTGGCCGCGTGGGTGATCGTGGTGTTGAACGAATTCCGCATCTTCCGCCCGATCCGCGACACCGTGGTCGCGGTGCTGACCCACGAGCTCCGGTTCGGCGAGATCTCGCTGACGCTCGGCGGCGTGCTGCTGTTCTTCTTCTCGGTGTGGCTCGCGTTCTGGGTCGCGAAGACGGTGCGCCTCATCCTGCAGGACGAGGTGCTGCCGAAGATGTCGTTGCCGCGCGGCGTGGGCAGCAGCATCTCGTCGCTCAGCTACTACGCGCTGGTGTTCGCGGGCCTGTCGGTGGCGCTGGTAGCGGCCGGCTTCGAGATGAGCCAGCTCACGATCGTCGTGGGCGCCCTCGGCCTCGGCATCGGTCTTGGCCTGCAGAACATCGTCAACAACTTCGTGTCGGGCCTGATCCTGATGTTCGAGCGCCCGATCCAGCCCGGCGATGTGGTCGAGGTGGGCGGTACGTCGGGCAAGGTGCGCGAGATCGGCATGCGCGCCACGACCCTCAGTACTTTCGAGGGCGCCGACGTCGTCGTTCCGAACGGCGTGCTGCTCAACGAGAAGCTCATCAACTGGACGCTGAGCGACATGGACCGCCGCATCGACGTGAACGTGGGCGTGGCCTACGGCAGCGACCCGCGCAAGGTGCTCGAGTTGCTGATGGACGTGACCGTCGGCACCGAGGGAATCGCGACCGAGCCCGCACCCACAGTGTTGTTCGTCGGCTTCGGCGCAAACTCGCTCGATTTCTCGATCCGTTCCTGGACCAACAACTTCGGCGACTGGGTGAAGATCCGCAGCAACCTCACGGTGCGGGTGCACGATGCGCTGATGGCTGCCGGGATCGAGATCCCGTTCCCGCAGCAGGACCTGCACGTGCGTAGCGTCTCACCCGCGGCGGCTGCAGCGTTTGCCGGGTTCGCCCAGCCGCCAGGGCCGCGCTCAGGCTGATGCTGATCGAGCCCGAGCTGCTCGGTACGGGAACGCGCCTCGCAACTTTCGTGCTGTCGGGCGCGGCCATTGCGCTTGCGGCCATCAGTGCGCCGTGGCGCGTCTGGTTCGAAGACCGTGAGCGCCAATGGGTCTGGCTGGTGTCGCTCGGCGTGCTGGTGGGTATCTGGGCGATGAAGGCCGGTTTCACGCCCGGCTTGTCGCTGCGCTTCCTGCTCATCACCACGCTCACGCTGATGCACGGCTGGCAGCTCGCGGTGATCGGCGGCGCCATGGCGCTCGCGGTATTGAACGTGGTCGGCCTGGCGGCCTGGCCGAGCTTCGGCGCCGACCTGCTGTGCACCGTGATCGTGCCGGCGGCGGCCACGGTGCAGATCCACCAGCTCGTGCACGCGCGCTTGCCGCACAACTACTTCATCTATTTCTTCGTCACCGTGTTCGTGGGATCGGCAGTGGCCTACAACCTTGCGGGTCTGGCGCGCGTGGCGCTGCTCGCGACGAGCGGCTCACTCGACGCGGCCCATGTCGGCCCCGAGTATTTCGCCGTGCTGCCACTCATGAGCTTCGGCGAGGCGTTCGTGAACGGCATGGTGATGGCGATGATGGTCGTGTACCGGCCGAAATGGGTGATGAGTTTCGACGACCGGCTGTACTTGAAGAAAGGGGGTAGTGATTAGGGGGTAGGGGGTAGTGAACGGCTGTAGCGTCAGGGCACGATCGACAGGAACAGGAACGCGGCGAAGATCACGATCTGC
>JAGVUU010000028.1 GCA_019136105.1 Gammaproteobacteria bacterium | reverse complement strand
GTTGGCCGCTTGGGTACCCCTCCGCGGACAGAGAGCCGCGTATTCTCAGGGGCCGGGCGCCTCGTGTCAATGTGCGTTGGAGGTCGATCTGAGCATGGAGCGGCGCAGGCTCGGAACCCAGGGACTCGAAGTGTCTGCCATCGGGCTCGGTTGCATGGGCATGAGCTACGCCTATGGGGGCGCCGACGCAGCGGAATGCGAGGCCACCCTCCTCGAGGCGCTCGAACGGGGGGTGACCCTGCTCGACACGGCCGAAGTCTATGGCCCCAACGAGAACGAGCGCCAGCTCGGGCGCTGGCTGGCCGGGGGCCGGCGCGACCGGGTCGTCCTCGCGACCAAGTTCGGGTTCCGGATCGACGCCGAGGGCCGCATCGCCGGCCTCGACAGCCGCCCGGAGCACGTCCGGGCCGTGGTCGACGCCTCGCTGCAACGGCTCGGGACCGACCGTATAGACCTGCTCTACCAGCACCGGGTGGACCCGGCGGTCCCGATCGAGGACGTCGTCGGGACCATGGCCGCCCTGGTCCGGGAGGGCAAGGTGCGCTACCTGGGATTGTCCGAGGCCAGCGCGGCGACCCTGCGCCGGGCACATGCGGTGCACCCGATCAGCGCCCTGCAATCGGAGTATTCACTGTGGGAGCGAGGCATCGAGCGCAGCGTGCTGCCCGCCTGCCGCGAGCTCGGCATCGGGCTCGTGCCGTATTCCCCGCTCGGCCGCGGCTTCCTCGCCGGCCTCACCAGGCGGGCCGACGAATTCCCACCCGGCGACTTCCGCCGCGGCCAGCCCCGCATCAGCGGCGGGAACTTCGACGCCAACCTGCGCCTGCTCGCCGGGCTCGAGGACGTGGCCGCCCGGGTGGGCGCGACGCCAGCGCAGGTCGCCCTCGCGTGGCTGCTGTGGCAGGGGCCCGACATCGTGCCGATCCCGGGCACCACACGCCGGGCACGGCTCCGCGAGAACCTCGCCGCGCTCGACGTGCAGCTGCCAGCCTGCGAGCTGTACCAGCTCGAGCAGCTGTTCGCCCCCGGCAGTGTCGCTGGCGAACGGTACAGCCCGGCCGGGCTCGCGACGATCGATCGCGGGCCGGGCTGAAGCAGAAGTTTTTTATACGAATCGCTTTTCGTATATCATGCCAGTCCCCTCCGAGTCTGGACCGGCATGAACGACCTGCTGCTCTTCCCCTTCCACGAATACTGGTGGTTCTACGCCGGCTTCACGCTGTTCGTGCTGGCGGTGCTGGCGCTCGACCTCGGCGTGTTCCACAAGGAAGCGCACGAAGTGGGCATGCGCGAGGCGGCGGCCTGGAGCGTCGTCTGGGTCGTGCTGGCGCTGGCCTTCAATTACCTGTTCTACCTGTATGCCGCCTGGAAGCTGCCGCAGGTACCGGCGCTCGCGGGGCTCGACCACGGGCAGCTCGCCCGCGACGCGGGCCTCGAGTTCCTGGCCGGCTACGTCGTCGAGAAGGCGCTCGCGGTCGACAACATCTTCGTGTTCGTCGCGGTGTTCTCGTATTTCGCGGTGCCGCCGCGCTACCAGCACCGCGTGCTGTTCTACGGCATCCTCGGTGCGCTGGTGTTCCGTGCGCTGTTCATCTCGCTCGGCGCGGTGCTGATGCAGTACAAATGGGTCGTCCTGCTGTTCGGCGTGTTCCTGCTCGCCACGGGCATCAAGATCCTGTTCCTGCCCGAGAAGCCGATCGATCCGGAACGCAACCCGGTCATCCGCCTGCTGAAGCGCCTCGTGCCGGTGTGGCCGCGCATCGAGGGCCAGAGGTTCTGGGTGCGGCGCGACGGCGTGCTGTACGCCACGCCGCTGTTCGTCGCGCTGGTGTTCATCGAGTTCTCCGACATCATCTTCGCGATCGACTCGGTGCCTGCGATCTTCGCGCTCACCAACGAGCCGCTGATCGTGTTCACCTCGAACATCTTCGCCATCCTCGGCCTGCGCGCGATGTTCTTCCTGCTCGCGAACGCGGTGCAGATGTTCCACTACCTGAAGTACGGCCTCGGCGTGGTGCTGATCTTCGTCGGCCTGAAGATGGTGTGGCTCAACCAGGCGTTCGGCGGCAAGTTCCCGATCACCTGGTCGCTTGCGATCATCGGCTCGGTGCTGGCGCTCTCGATCCTCGCCTCGATTGCCGCGCGGCGGCGCGCTGCAAACGCCGCGTGACCGCACCGCGCTAGAGGTCGACCACCTCGACGTCCGCGGGCACGAGCGGCCGCCCGAGGAACGTGCCGCCGACGCGCGCGAACCGCTCGGCCGAATCCGTGGCCATCAGTTCGATCCGGCCGCCGGGCTCGCCGGCCGGCCGGCGCAGCGTGGCGGCATCCAGCACCTCCGCGAGCGCCGCAGCGGTCGTCTCTGCGGAATCCACGATCGCGACCCCGTTCCCGAGCACCTTGCGGATCGCAGGTGCGAGCACCGGGAAGTGCGTGCAGCCCAGCACGAGCGTGTCGGGGTGCGCCGCTGCGTCCGTGGCGAACAGGTCGTCGAGGTAACGGTGAATGACCGCCTCGACCACGGGCCCGTCCGTCCAGCCTTCCTCCGCGAGCGCCACGAACAACGGGCACGCACGGGATGCGACCGTCGCATCCGGCCGGCGACGGTGGATGGCCGACTGGTAGGCGCCGCCACGCACGGTGCTCTCCGTTGCCACCACTGCAATGTGGCCCGAACGCGTGGCCGCGCACGCGGCCGCCGCACCGGGCTCGACCACGCCGAGCACCGGCACCGGCGCGAATTCCGCCGCGAGTTCGTCGAGCGCCACCGCCGATGCCGTGTTGCACGCGACCACCAGGCACTTCACGCCGCGCTCGCGCAACAACGCCGCAGCCTGCAGCGCGTAGCGGCGGATCGATTCGGGACTCTTGGTGCCATAAGGCAGCCGTGCCGTGTCGCCGAGATAGAGGAAATCCTCGCCGGGCAGTGCTCGCGCGAGCGCGCGCAGCACCGTGAGGCCGCCGACACCGGAATCGAACACGCCCACGGGAGCAAGCGCGCGTGCATCGCGAGCGGGACTGGAAGGCACTGGAGCGACCTGTGTCGGTTCGGTGTGCACAAGGATATCGCAGCGCACGCGACATAACGTCGCGCGTGAATGCACCTCTTCCTTCCGCCGCGGCAGCATGCATAATTGCAGCAACTCGCCGGCACGCAGAACTAGAACAGGCCCAGCCCGTGGAGAGACGCCTCACGACCCGCCACCGCGCCCGCACCACGGTTTACGTGCTGCTGCCCGGCCCGCGCCGCCGCCTGTGCCGCGCGAGCAACCTGAGCGCGAGCGGCGTGTTCGTCGAAACCTGCGATCTCGGGCTGCGGCGCGGCCAGACCGTCGAACTCGCCTTCGCCATCAGCCTCGGCACGGTCACCAAGATCCACCGCCGCACGGCCGTGGTCGCGCACATCTCGCGCGGCGGCACCGGCCTGATGATGGAAGGCCACGGCGGCTGAGCCGGCCCTTGCGGCGGCCAACCGGGCCGTCGTGCAAACTCGCGTTTTCGCACCGCCCCGTAGGCAGTTCTGCTGATGACCCTCGTACCCGCGGTACGTATGGTGGCAGGGCAACGCGGGGGTTCGAATGGTCAGCAATTCCCCCGAGACAACCATCGCTCGGGCCATCAACCGGGTACTCGCGGCCGAACGCGAGGCAGCGGACGCGATCGCTGCCGCACAGCGTGAAGCCGAGGCGGTGATCGAAGCGGCGCGGACGGAGCGCCGCAGGCTGCTGGAGCGTGCCCGCTCGCGTGCCACCCGAATCCACGCCGCCGCCCAGTTGCGCCTCGAGCGCTCGCTCGAGAAGCTCGAACGCGGCGCGTCGTCGCCGGGCATCGACCTCAGCACGCTCGACGACCTCACCCACCAGGCCGTCGCACGCCTTGCGCGACGGCTGACTTCCGCGGGTCATGAGCCGAGCTGACCTCTCGTACGCATATGCCCAGGCGCGGCTGCAGTCGCGCTTCGGCGAACGACCGCACACGTCCGACTGGCAGCACCTCGAAGCAACGCGCGACGTGGGCGCCGTGCTGCAGGTCGTGCGCGCCGGCCGGCTCGCGCGCTGGACCGCGCGCATCACCTCACGACCCGGCGTGCACGAACTCGAGCGGCGCCTGCGAGAGGAATGGATGCGCGCCGTCGACGAGGTCGCGTCCTGGCAGCCCGGGCACTGGCGGGAGGGCACGCGCTGGATGCGCTGGATCACCTACTTGCCTGCGCTGCAGAAGCTCGCGCGCGGCGGACGCGCACCTGCGTGGATGCGCGCCGACCCGATCCTCGGCCCGATCGTTGCGCGCGAACCGCGCGAGCGCGGTCCGTCGCTCGCGGGCACGCCGCTCGCGCCGCTGGCGGACGGATTCGGGACGCCCCCCGACGTCGCGAAGGCCTGGGCCGCACATTGGCAGACACTGTGGCCCGATGGCGAAACGGCCCGCCGGCCGCTGCGGCAGGTGGTGGCGCTGATGCGCTCGCACCGCCAGCGGCTCGCCGAGGCGCCACCGGAAGCCACGTCGCGCGAGTCGATCCAGTCGCTCGAGCGCCGCCTCGAACTGGTGTTCCGCCGGCACCCGCTCTCCGCGGCCGCGGGCGCCGCCTACGTGTGCCTGATGCAGCTCGACCTGCAGCGCCTGCGCGGCCTCCTCGCCGTGCGCGCGCTGCGCGATGACCCGGTGACCGCGCCATGACCCTGCGCCCCGCCTCGGCCAGCTGGTTCGAACTGCTCACCTCGCGCGAGGAACTCGGCGCGACGCTCGACTGCCTCGCGGGCACGGGCGCCGTGCAGCTCGAGGCGTACAGCCGCGCGGAGCAGCGCCTCGCCCTGCCCGACCTGCGCGCGACGCTCGCGGAGTACGAGACGCTGGCCCGGCGCTACGGTCACTACTGGCCGAACGCCGTCGACCTGCGCCACGCCGCCGAGCGCGACCTGCTGGAGGCCCCGCGCGATGCGCTCGAGCGCGTACGCGGCTGGGCCAAGGAGGCCGATCCACTGATCGCCGAGCTCGAGGAACTGGCGCAATCCGCCGAGGACATCGCGCTGCTCACGCAGCTGCAGGCCCTCTCGGGCGACGGCCTTGCGCGTCTCGACCAGGTGGCGCACGCGGGCCCGGTACTCGCCGGACGCGTCTACCTCCTGCCGGAGGGCGGCCCGCCCCAGGCGCTGCCGCCGGACGTGCTGCTGCAGCGCGTGCCGCTCGGCGAGCGGTTATTCCTGCTCGCGGTCGGGCCGGCGAGCGAGATGCTGGCGCTCGACCAGGCGCTGGCCGCACGCAAGGCTCGCGTCATCCCGTTGCCCGCCGACCTGCCGTCGGATCCCGCGGCGCTCGGCACGGACCTCGAGGCGCGCCGCAAGGAAATCGCCACGCGTGGGAGCGCCGCGCGGGCCGAGCTCGATGCGCTGAGCGAGCAGCTCGGGATCGCTGCGGCGCTCGGCGAGCTGATGCTCGCCGCGTGGCTCGTGACGCACGTCCCAGAGTTGCCGGTCACCGAGCACTTCGCGTGGGTGACGGGCTGGTGCGCGGATCCCGACGACACGCGGATGCGCGCCGCGCTCGACGCACGCAACCTGCACTACCTGCTGCGCTTCACGCCCGCGCCGGAAGACGCAGTGCCGCCCTCCGTGCTGCGCAACCCCGCGTGGGCGCGCCCGTTCGAGGTGTTCGGCCGCCTGATGGGCGTGCCCGGAACGCGCGAAGCCGACCCGAGCATGCTGCTCGCGCTGGTCGCCCCGCTGATGTTCGGCTACATGTTCGGCGACGTCGCGCAGGGCCTGATCCTGGCGCTGATCGGCTTCCTGGTGCGCGACCGCCTGCCCGCGCTCCGGCTGCTCGTGCCGGGCGGACTCTTCGCCGTCGCGTTCGGGTTCGCATTCGGCAGCGTGTTCGCGCGCGAGGACGTCATTCCCGCGCTCTGGCTGCACCCGCTCGGCCAGCCACTCACCGTGCTCGGCACGGCGCTCGGCTTCGGCGTGGTGGTCATCCTGCTCGGGTTGCTGCTGAACGCACTGCAGTTCCACTGGCGCGGCGAACTCGGGCACTGGCTCGCGACCGAGGCCGGCCTGCTCGTGGCGTACGCCGGCATCGTCGGCGCGTTCATCGACGCGCGGTTGCTGTGGCTGCTGCCGCTCGGCGTCGTATGGCTGCTCGCGGGCAGCGCGCTCACGGCACGCGTCGACCGCCTGGGCGCGCTCGGTCACGCCGCCGGTGAATCCGTGGAGCGGTTGCTGCAACTCGGCGTCAACACCGTGTCGTTCGTGCGCGTGGGCGCGTTCGCGCTCGCGCACGCGGGGTTGTCCACGGCGGTGGTCGGCATCGCCGACGCGTCCGGGGCGGCCTACTGGCCGGTGCTCGTCATCGGCAACGCTGCGATCATCGCCCTCGAGGGCCTCGTGGTCGGCATCCAGACCACGCGCCTCATCCTGTTCGAGTTCTTCCTCCGCTTCCTGTCGGCACAGGGCCGGCCGTTCGAGCCGCTCACGCCGCCGGTGCCCCCTCCGTCCTCCCTCCCCCGGAGCAATCCATGACACGTCCCAGCCGCTGGATGATCGCCATCCTGTTCTTCACCGTGGTCACCGCCGTGCTCGCCACGGTCGCGCTGTTCGCGGCCGCGCCCGCCTTCGCGGCTGCCGAAACCGCTGCAGTGCCCGTGGACCCGAGCGTGATGCGCTGGGGCTTCACGGCCGCGGCTGCATCGGCTGGCCTCGCTGCGCTCGGCGCCGGCTACGCCGTGGCCCAGGTAGGCACCGCCGCGCTCGGCGCGCTTGCGGAGAAACCTGATCTCTTCGGCCGCGTGCTGGTGATGGTGGGCCTCGCGGAAGGCATCGCGATCTACGGCCTGATCGTCTCGATCCTGATCCTCAACCGCCTCGGCTGACGTGGCACGCGTCTACTACATCGGCGACGAAGCGACGGCCGCGGGCTACCGGCTCGCGGGGGCGGAGGTCCGCGTCCCTTCCGCCACCGAGGTGGCAGACGTCTTCCGCCGCGCACGCGAATCCGAAGCCGACCTGATCCTGCTGTCGGCCCAGTTCGCCGACGCGCTGCCCGCCGAAGACTTCGAGGCGGCGCTGCTCGGCAACCGGCCACTGGTGGCGATCGTGCCGGACGCCCACGGGCGGCATGCGACGCCCGACGTCGCGCGTGAAGTGCGGCTAGCGCTGGGAATCGAACCATGAGCGCCCCCGAAAGCATCGTCCAGGCACAGATGGAAGCGCTGCTGCGACGCGTCGCCCGCGAGCAGGAGATGCTGTCCCGCAAGGCGCGCGACGCTGCCGGGGAGCAGGCCCGCGGCGTCCTCGCCCGTGCCCGGGACGAAGCGCGCGCACGCACGCGGCAAGCGTCCGATGAGGCACGCCAGTCGGTCGAGCGTGCGCTCGCCGACCGCCGCGCGGCGCTCGAGACTGCGGCGCGGCAGCGCGAACAGTCGCTGCTGCGCAAGTTGATGGACGAGGCCTGGACGACGCTGCCGCGGGAGCTGGAGGCGAACTGGAGGGATACGGCAGCCCGAGGCGCATGGTGCGATGCGGCCTGCGCACTCGCGCGTCGCATCGTGATGGGCGGCGGCGCATTCACGATCGAGCTCGATACGGAGGCGCCGGCGGACACCGCCGACCGGGCACGACGAGCGCTCTCGGGCGACGGCGAACCCGCGGCGGTGAGCCGCGTCGCCAATCTCGGGCCGGGCCTGCGCATCCGCCACGGGCTCGCCTGCGTGGACGCCACGGCGGCCGGCCTGCTCGCATCGCGCGAGCGCATCGAGGCAGAGCTGCTCGCGGAGCTCGACGCGCTGCTCGAGCAGCATGGGAGGAAGCTCACGTGAGCGAGGCCCGCATCACCTGGATCGGCGGACCCGTGCTGCGCGCGCGCATGACGGGATCCTTCAGCGTGTACGAGGCGGTGTCGGTCGGCCCGCGCCGCCTGCTCGGCGAGGTGATCCAGCTCAAGGGCGAGGAACTCGTCGCACAGGTGTACGAAGACACAACCGGCCTCGAGCCGGGCGACGCGGTCGCCGGCAGCGGCCGCGCCCTCTCGGTGAAACTCGGGCCCGGGCTGCTCGGCGGTATCTTCGACGGATTGCTGCGTCCGCTCACCGGCACCGACGACTTCCAGATCCAGGCGGGCCTCGGTTCCGGCGCGGCCGGCCGCTTCCGGTTCGTCCCGCAGGCGAACGCCGGCGCGACGCTCGAGACCGGCGCGATTCTCGGCGCGGTCGCAGCGGCGCGCGAACAGCTGATCCTCGTCCCGCCCGGCGTGGCTGGACGGCTCGAGTGGCTCGCCGCAGAAGGGGAATACGGCGAAGACGAAGTGATCGCGCGCCTCGTTGGCGAGAACGGCAAGACGCACGAGGTGGCGATGCGGCATCCGTGGCCGGTGCGCACGCCGCGACCCGTGCGCGCGCGGCTGCCTGCCAGCGCGCCGATGATCACCGGCCAGCGCATCCTGGACACGCTGTTCCCGGTGGCGCGCGGCGGCCGTGCGGCGCTGCCTGGCGGCTTCGGCACCGGCAAGACGGTGCTGCAGGAGGCGCTCGCCAAGTGGTGCGACGCCGACGTGATCGTGTACGTGGGCTGCGGCGAGCGCGGCAACGAGATGGCCGAGGTGCTCGACGAGTTCCCGCAGCTCGAGGACCCGCGCACCGGGCGGCCGCTTGCCGAGCGCACGGTGATCATCGCCAACACGTCGAACATGCCGGTAGCCGCGCGCGAAGCGAGCATCTACACCGCCATCTCAGTCGCCGAGTACTTCCGCGACCAGGGCCTGCACGTCGCGCTGATGGCCGACTCCACCAGCCGCTGGGCCGAGGCGCTGCGCGAAGTGTCGGGCCGCCTCGGCGAGTTGCCGGGCGAAGCGGGTTACCCCGCCTACCTGAGCTCGCGCCTCGCCGAGTTCTACGAGCGCGCGGCCCGCGTGACGACGCTCGGCGGCAAGGAAGGCTCGGTGACCATCATCGGAGCCGTGAGCCCGCCGGCGGGCGACTTCTCCGAGCCGGTGACGCTGCACACCAAGCGCTACGTGCGCTGCTTCTGGGCACTCGACCGGCAGCGCGCGCAGGCGCGGTTCTACCCGGCGATCCACCCGCTGCTGTCCTACAGCGCTGATGCCGACGCACTTGCCGAGTGGTGGAAACACAGCGGCGGTAACCCCGACTGGATCACACAGCGCCAGCGCGTGCTGTCGCTGCTCGAGCAACAGGCGCACCTCGAGCGCATGGCGCGCATCGTCGGCCGCGACGCGCTGCCGGCGCAGCAGCAACTCAAGCTGCTGTGCGCCGACCTGGTGAACGACGGCTTCCTGCGGCAGTCGTCGTTCTCGAAGGTGGACCGCTACTGCTCGCCCGGCCGGCAGGCGGCGATGATCTCGGTGCTGCTCGCGTTCATGGATCGTGCCGAGGCCGCAGTGCAGTCGGGCGTGGCCCCGGCGCGGATCGCCGAGCTGCCGGTGGTGCGCCAGCTGCAGCGCCTCGGCGAGGAATACGGCGAGGGCGACCTGCGCAAGCTCTCGCAGCTGCCGCACCAGCTCGACTACGAATTCGATTCGCTGCACACGGTGGCCGCCAATGTTCGCTGACCTGCTGCTCGAAGGCGCCGTCACCCGCATCGAGGGGCCGCTGCTCTTCGCGAAGCGCGCCGCCCGGGTCGGCCTCAACTCGGCGGTCGAGG
This sequence comes from Gammaproteobacteria bacterium, assembly GCA_019136105.1. Taxonomy (GTDB): domain Bacteria; phylum Pseudomonadota; class Gammaproteobacteria; order Steroidobacterales; family Steroidobacteraceae; genus RPQJ01. Next base: position 6,250 of record JAGVUU010000028.1, on the reverse strand, counting down.
TCGTCGGCAACGACGGCGGCACGCGCCTCGGGCGCATCGCTGCGCTCGACGAGCAATCGATGGTCATCGAGGTGCTGCAGTCCACGACGGGCCTGGACCTCGCCGGCACGCGCGTGCGGTTGCGCCCCGAGCCGCTGCTGTTCGGCGTCGGGCCCAACCTGCTCGGGCGCATCTTCGACAGCGTCGGCCGGCCGATCGACGGCGGCCCGCCCGTCTCGGCGCGCGCCCGCATGCGCATCGAAGGGCTCGCGATCAATCCGTCTTGGCGCGCACTGCCGCGCGACTTCATCGAGACCGGCGTCTCGACAATCGACCTGCTGAACAGCCTGGTCCGCGGCCAGAAGCTGCCGCTCTTCTCCGCGGGCGGCCTGCCACACGACCGGCTCGCGACGCAGATCGCGCAACGCGCGCGGCTGCGCGGCGGCAAGAGCGAGGAGTTCGCCGTGGTGTTCGCCGGCATGGGCGTGCCGCACGACACCGCCGAGCAGTTCCGCCGCGCCATGGAATCGTCGGGCGCGCTCGGCCACACGGTGCTGTTCCTCAACCTCGCCGACGAGCCCGGCATGCAGCGCCTGCTCACGCCGCGTTACGCGCTCACCGCCGCCGAATACCTCGCGTTCGTCGAGGGGCGCCACGTGCTCGTGGTGCTCACCGACATGACCAACTACTGCGAGGCGCTGCGCGAAGTGTCGGCGAGCCACGGCGAGATCCCGGGCCGCAAGGGCTACCCGGGCTACATGTATTCCGACCTCGCGGCGCTCTACGAGCGCGCCGGCTGCATCCGCGGCCGGCCGGGCACGCTCACCCAGCTGCCGATCCTCACCATGCCGGGCGACGACATCGGCCACCCGATCCCCGACCTCACCGGCTACATCACCGAAGGCCAGATCGTGCTCGACCGCGAGCTCGACCGCAAAGGCATCTACCCGCCAATCAAGGTGCTGCCGAGCCTGTCGCGCCTGATGGACTCCGGCATCGGCGAGGGCTACACCGACGCCGACCACCCTGCACTGGCGCACCAGCTGTTCGCCGCCTACGCACGCGCCATGCGCGTGCGGACACTCGCGAGCGTGATGGGCGAGCAGGGCCTGCCGGACGCGGACCGCAAGTTCCTCGAGTTCGGCGCCCGCTTCGAGGAGCAGTTCGTCAACCAGGCCGCGTCGCGCACGCTCGAGGAGAGCATGCAGTCGGGTTGGGACGTGCTGCGCGGCCTGCCGCACAACGAGCTCGCGCGCCTGTCCGACGCGCAGATCCGCAAGCACCTCGAAGAGCCGGCGCATGCCTGACGGCGGCGAGATCCTCGCGACACGCGTCGCGTTCCTCGAACTCAAGGACGAGCGGCGGCTCATCCAGGAGGGCTACGAGCTGCTCGACGAGAAGCGCGTGCTGCTCGCGACCGAGATCATGCGCCAGCTGCGCCACTACTCCGCGCTGCAGGCCGAACTCACCCGCCTCGGCGGTCAGGCGCTCGCGGCGCTCGAGGGCGCCGTGAGCATGCACGGCTTCGACAAGCTCACCGTCGAACCCAAGCTCGACATGGCACCCGCACAGGTCGTCGTGCACGAGCAGGCGTTCCTCGGGCTGCGGCTCGTGGAGGCGTCGCTCGATGATCGCGGCCCGCCGGCCGGGCCCGAAGCGCGCCCCACGACTCCCGAGGCGCGTGCGTGCGCTGCCGCCTACCGCGCCATGATTGCGCGGCACGTCGAGCTCGCGGCCTGCGTGGCGAGCCTGCGCCGCCTGATCCGCGAGTACGTCCGCACCGAGCGCCGCGCGCGGGCGCTCGAGAACGTGGTGCTGCCCGAGATCGACGAGTCGTTGCGCTTCATCGAGGAGCAGCTCGACGCCGTGGACCAGGAAGAGGCCGTGCGCGTGCGCAACGCCGCGCGCGCCTGAGCCCCGGCGAAACCACTCCGCCTTGACCGCCGAACCGTCGCGTGGCCAGCATGACCGCGCCCGACCGTCCCTCCGCAGGAACACGAATGCACCCCGAGGCACCCCCCTCGCAGGCAAGGCCCGGCGACGCACGTCCGCTGCACGTGGTGTTCGGCGCGAGCGGCTACATCGGCAGCAACCTCGTACCCGAGCTGCTGCGGACCGGGCGGCGCGTGCGGGCCACGGCGCGCAACGTCGAGGTGCTCGAAGGCCGCGGCTGGAGTGGCGCCGAGCTCGTGCGGGCCGACGCCCTCGACCCCGCCACGCTGCCGGGCGCGCTCGCCGGCGCGGACGTCGCCTACTACCTCGTCCACTCGATGGCGGCCGGCAGCAACTTCGGGGCGATCGACCGCGAGGCGGCCGCGAACTTCGCCAAGGCAGCCGCCGCGGCCGGCGTGCGCCGCATCGTGTACCTGGGCGGGCTGATCCCGCCCAATCCGCGCTCGCAGCACCTGAAGTCGCGCGCCGAGACTGGCGACGTGCTGCGCCAGGGCCCAGTGCCGGTCACCGAGGTCCGCGCCGGCATGATCATCGGCCCGGGCTCGGCCGCCTACGAGGTGATCCGCGACCTCGTGAACCACCTGCCCGCGATGATCACGCCGTCGTGGGTGCGCTCGGTGTCCACGCCGATCGCGCTGCCGGACCTGCTCGCCTACCTGGTCGGGGTGGCCGAATTGCCGGAAGCCGCGGGCCGGATCCTCGATGCCGGCGGCCCCGACGCCGTCACCTACGAGCAGATCATGCGCTGCTACGGCCGCCTCGTCGGCCGGCAGCCGCGGATCCTCGCGGTGCCCGTGCTGACGCCACGGCTGTCCTCGTACTGGTTGCGCTTCGTCACCTCGGTGCCGACCAACGTCGCCAGGGCGCTCGTGGAGGGCCTGGAGCACGACTTCGTGGCGGACGATGCCCATCTGCGGGCCCTCGTGCCGCGGCGCCTGATGGGCCTCGAGGAGTCCATACGGGCCGCGATCGAGGCCGACCGTGCCCACACCGCGACGGCTCGCTGGGTCGAGGGCGCCATCGCCTGCCGCAACTACCACCCCGAGTACGGGTTCTACGCCATGCGCGCCGGCGGCACGGCGTACGGCCCGGCCTCGGCCGATGACGTTTTCCGCGTGGTGTGCGCCATCGGCGAGGACGGCGACTGGTATTACGCCAACGTGCTGTGGTGGCTGCGCCGCGCGGCGGACTGGCTCGTCGGCGGCCCGAGCTTCCGCCGCACGCGGCGCCACCCGGCCGAGCTGCGCGTGGGCGACGTGGTGGATTCCTGGCGCGTGATCGCGCTCGAGCCGGGCCGGCGGCTCACCCTGCTGATGGAAATGAGGGCACCCGGCGCGGGCGTGCAGGAACTCGTCGTGAAGCCGAACCCCGACGGCTCAGGCTCGAGCGTGACGGCCACCGCCTACTGGCATCCGGCCGGCGTGGCCGGCCTCGCCTACTGGTACGCGCTGGTGCCGGCGCATCTCTTCATCTTCCGCGGGCTGACGCGCGCCATCATGCGGCGCGCGTCCGCGGCATCCGCTCACTCCGGCAGCGAAAGCTTGCGCGGACCGAAGTAGTAGCGCACCGACGCGCCGACGTAGTTGACGGAGTAGTCGTACGGGTCGGCGCCGAGCGCGAGCACGTTGCCGAGCGTCGCGGGCTCGACGCCCTGGATCGCCCAGTCGCTGCTGTCGAAGCTCTCGTACCGCCACGTGACCGCGAGGTCGATGCGCTCCGACATCGCCCAGGTGACGTCGGCCGTGAGCGCCGAGAACTCGCTCTCGTTCACCGGGAAGTTACCGCCGTTCACGCCCACCAGCGCCGTCTTCGACGCGCCCTTGGCGTAGGTGTAGTCGAGGTCGATGCCCAGCTTCTCGAGGGGCTGCGCGCGCAGGCCGGCGCCGTAGGTCTCGAAGTTGTCCTCGAGCACGAAGCGCCAGTCGGGCTGGCTGAACGCCTGGCTGCCCTGGCGCTTGGCGTCGATTTTTTCCTCGCCCGCACTCGCGTAGAGCGACAGCTTGTCGGTCATCGCCCACGTCAGGTCGACGCCGTAGCGGCGGTCGAGGCCCGTGGTCGCGCCGATGGTCGAGAGGGTGTAGCTGTCGTCGCCGTAGAACGCGCTCGCGCCCAGCGTGATCGGCAGCGAGCCGAACGCCAGGTTGACGATGCCCTCGCCGTAGCTGCGATAGAGGTAGGCCTGGTTGTACTTGCGCATGAGCGGGTTCTGCCCGCTGCCGGCCGCGTTCTCCTCGTACTTGTCGGGCGTGCGCTCCATGGCGCCGCCCTTCAGCACGATGCCGAAGAACCCGGTCGGCGAGTACTTCACCGAGCCCCAGCCGTCGGCGAGTTCCTCGCTCTTCACTTCCTGCGCCGTGCCCGTGCGATCGAGCGTGCGCCACTCGCCGCCGGCGCCGATCGTGAGGTCGTCGTACACGCGGAAGTCGGCGCTGCCGAACACGCGCAGCCGCTCGAAGCCGTACACGGGGTTCACGCGGTCATCGAGCACCGGGAACAGGTCGGTGTGCACGATCGACGTGTACGCAAGCTGCTTCGTACCGTTGTCGCGCTCGTCATAGGCGACCGAGCCGCGCAGGCGCAGCCGGTCGACGGGCCGCGACGTGACCGTGAGGTCGGCACGCGTGACGTCCATCTCGCCGTCGAGGTTGCGGGCCGGCAGCGCGTCGGTGACGAGCAACGCATTGCTCGTATACGGCAGGAAGCCGGTGTCCTGCGAGCCCTTGCCCGAGGCCAGCGCGAGCGTGACGGTCGAGTTGCCGGGCAGGCCGAACCAGCCCGCCGACAGCCCGAACTCGTGGTACTGGTTGTCCGGCGCCATCGCCATCTGGCCGACGTTCGCGCCCGCCACCATCGCCGTGAACGGATTGTCCCAGCGCAGGTAGGCAGCCTTGGTGTCGTAGATCGAGGCGAGGTAGCCGGCCTGCACGTACCAGTTCTTTGCCTGGTAGCGCACCGTCGCGTCGAGCCGGTCGGTCGCGTCATCGATCGGGCGCAGCAACTCGGTCGAGACGCTGCCGAACGAGGCGAGCTGCGTGCGCGTTCCGTCGCGCTCGTCGCGGCGGTAGTCGAGGTCGAACTTCACGTTGTCGCTGAACCAGAAGCGGCCCGCGGCACCGTAGCGGTCGCGGTCGAAGCCGACGTCCACGTCGCGCAGGCTTGCGCCCAGCGCCGTCATGCCACCGGTGTAGCCGGCGTCCACCCAGCCGGAGGGCAGCGTGAGATCCGATGAGCCGTTGCCGCGGAACGGCGTGGCCGTGGTGTCCCAGATGCGGTGCGGGATCGCGTCGTAGAACAGGTCGAACTCGTACTTGCCCTGCTTGCCGCCGCCGAGGCGCACCTCGCGCGAGTCGAGGCCGAGGTCGGTGAGTTCGTACTCGAGCACGTAGCCCGACTTCTCCGCGGCGCGACCCTCGGCGTTGGCGATGACGTAGCCGCCCTTCTCGTCGAGGCCGGTGTAATCGCCGAACTTCGCCGAGTCTTCGTCGACGTAGGCACCGCCCAACTCGACTTCACTGCGGTAGCCGACATCGAACGGGCACTTGCTGCAGGTCCATTCGCTCGTGTCGGGCCCGGCGGACTGCTCGGCCGCGGCGGCGCCGGCGGCCGAGAGGACGGACGCGACCGCGAGCGTGACGAGGAAGCTGCGGTTTTGCATGGAATTCACCGGATGCTGGGGCTTGGCGTTGCGCATGGCTGGGTCACCGTGTCAGCGTCGAGCCCGAAGGATGGTTCGAGCCGTGCACCTGCGAGTGGCAGTTCATGCAGTTGCCGAGCGCAAGCGACGACACCGTGGGCCCCGTGCCGCCAGGCAAGCCGGACGGGCCGTTGGCGATGCTCGGGTGGCCCTGCTGCGAATGGCACGACTGGCACAGCATCGGGCCGCGCGCCTTGAGCATGGCCGGTTGCGACGAGCCGTGCGGCGTGTGGCAGGCGGCGCAGTCCTCGGCGACCGGCGCGTGCTCCCACAGGAACGGGCCGCGCTTGTCGGCGTGGCACTCGTAGCACGTCTGGTTGAGCGTGGCCTTCACCAGCTGCTTGTCGGCGGTGGTGCCGTGCGGCGCATGGCAATCGCTGCACGCGAGCTGGCCCTGGCGCACCGGGTGCGCGAACGGCTTGTTGAACTGCCCGCGTTCGGCGACGTGGCACGCATAGCAGACCTCGGCCTGCGTGCGCGTCGAGAGCACTGCGTCCTTCTTCGCGTGCAGGTCGTGGCAGGCGGCGCAGGAGACGTCGTTCGCCGCGTGCGGGCCTGCATGCCACGATGCCTGCATCGATCCTTCGTGGCAGTTGAGGCACATGCCGTTCTGCACCGGCACCG
>JAGVUU010000252.1 GCA_019136105.1 Gammaproteobacteria bacterium | reverse complement strand
AGCTGCTGTCGCGCTTCCGCGCCGACTCGCAGGCCAAGGGCGCGCTCGCCGGCCTCGCCGACGGCAAGGTGGACATCGTCATCGGCACGCACCGCCTGCTGCAGCCGGGCGTGCGGTTCAAGGACCTCGGGCTCCTGATCATCGACGAGGAGCACCGCTTCGGCGTGCGTGACAAGGAGCGCCTCAAGGCACTGCGCGCCGAGGTGGACGTGCTGACGCTCACCGCGACGCCGATCCCACGCACGCTGAACATGGCCCTGGGCGGGCTGCGCGACCTGTCGCTGATCACCACGCCGCCGACCTCGCGCCTGTCGATCAAGACGTTCGTCTCGGAGTGGAACGCGACCGTGGTCCGCGAGGCCTGCCTGCGCGAGCTGCGCCGTGGCGGCCAGGTGTACTTCGTGCACAACGCCGTCGAGACCATCGACGGGATGGCACAGAAGCTCGCAGAGCTCGTGCCCGAGGCGCGCATAGCGATCGGCCACGGCCAGATGCGCGAGCGCGACCTCGAGCAGGTGATGCTCGATTTCTACCACAAGCGCGCCAACCTGCTGCTCTGCACGACCATCATCGAAAGCGGCATCGACGTGCCGACGGCGAACACGATCGTCATCGACCGGGCTGACCGCTTCGGCCTGGCGCAGCTGCACCAGCTGCGCGGCCGCGTGGGTCGTTCGCACCACCAGGCCTACGCCTACCTGATCACGCCACCGCAGAACGCGATGACATCGGATGCGAAGAAGCGCCTCGAGGCGATCGAGTCGCTCGAGGACCTGGGCGCCGGCTTCGTGCTGGCGACGCACGACCTCGAGATCCGCGGCGCGGGCGAGTTGCTGGGCGAAGGCCAGAGCGGCCAGATCCAGGAGATCGGCTTCGCGCTGTACATGGAATTGCTCGAACGCGCCGTGAAGGCGCTGCGCGAGGGCAAGAAGCCCGAGCTCGAGCGGCCGCTGCACCACGGGCCCGAGATCGACCTGCACGTGCCGTCGCTGCTGCCCGAGGCCTACCTGCCCGACGTGCACGCGCGACTGGTGCTCTACAAGCGCATCTCCGCGGTCGAGGCGGAAGCCGAGCTTGACGACCTGCAGGCGGAGACCGTGGATCGGTTCGGGCTGCTTCCGGATCCCGCGAAGAACCTGTTCCGCATCGCGCGCCTGCGCATCGCCGCCGCGCGGCTCGAGATCGAACGCCTCGACGTTTCTCCTGGCGGCGGCTCGGTGACGTTCGCCGCGAGCACGCCCATCGACCCGGGTGCGCTGATCCTCATGGTTCAACGCAGCGGGCGCTCGATGCGCTTCGACGGGCCGAGCAAGCTGCGATTCACGGGACAGCACGACGAGCCCGAGCAGCGGTTCGATGCGGCGGATCAGGTGCTGGGTGCGCTGGGGCGCTGCGTGACCCGGCAGTAGCCGATGACTGGCCATCCCTGAAAGATCAGGCGCAGCGGGTACCGGGCTACTGGCCACGACCCCCACATTGGACACTTGATCGCTCGTATCTCAGTCCCGAGCCTGGACCGAAAGTGCGGCGGCCACGTTCGATCTTGCGACCTGCATTATGTCGCCAAACCGTTCCGGCATGGGACTCTCCTGTAGTCTTGACGGCCTGAGTCGATTCGCGCAAGACGGTCATGGATCAGCGGGCACCCTTCGCAGACTCCGAACAAGCCGGCCGAATCGAACGGCAACGGCACTTCATTCGGGCGATGTCCAAATCGATCGAGGGACAGGCCCTTGATTCGTCCGAACGAACCCTGCTGGAGGAGATCTTCGCTGCACTGATGCGCGGTGAGGACGTTTCCAATCTGACCGGCATCAAACGGCCTCACGCGAGGCGATCATCGGACCCCATTCATATCGCGCTTCACTACCTGTGCCTTACGCGGCTCAAGGGCACCCGGCCAGACGTGGCGTGGGACACGGTCGGGGAAGCGTGGGGACTCGACAGGCGCTACGTTCAGCGCCTCGTCGTGCAGAACAGAGAGCGTGCACTGGCTGTATTACCACGGTTCGCCGACGATCCAGACCGTTTGTTTCGCATCTGCGAACGAAATGCCCGCGCCTCGAATCCGTCCCGCGACCGGCCGGCAATCAGGACGCCTGTATCAGGCCCCGGCAACACGCTGATCGGGATGTTGACTCGACTGCCGCAGAGTGCAGTGGTCACGGGCGACCCTGCCGCGTGACGTCAGCGGCGCCACGCACGCGATCGGGCACGCGGCGCAGGATCTACTCGAGCGCCCCCGAAACCACCGAGTTGCCACCGCGCTCCTTTGCAGCGACCAGCGAGCGCTGCGCGGCCTCAATCAGGCCGTCGCTCCCGCGATCCCGCGGCGGCACGACGGTCACCACGCCGATACTCACGGTCAGGTAACGCCCCGTCCTCGAACGCGGGTGGTGAATCGCCAGCGCCCGGATGCGCCCGGCAATTTGTTCGGCATGCTCTCGGGCCCTGCCTTCTTCCATCGACACGCCGAGCAGCAGGAATTCGTCGTTCGCGAGGCGCGCGACGATGTCGCTCGTTCGGCGCATCGCCGAGGCAATGGTGCGGCCCACCTGGCGCAGCACGTTGTCGGTCGCGCTGCGGCCGAACACCTCGAGGTAGTCGCGGCACCCGTCCACGTCGATGTGCATCATCGTGAGCGTGCGCCCATCGCGCTGGGCGATGGACCAGTCGCGGCGCAGCACCTCCATCAGGTGCTCCGGCGTGCTCAGCCCGCTCGATCGGTCCACGGCAGCGGCCAGTGCTCCCGGGGCGCTGCGCGGCAGTGGCCGGTAGTGCAGCGCGAGCCTCGCATCGGGCAGGAGCATGGCCCAGCGCTCGCACTCGATCGTCGTGCCGTCCGCCCGCCGCAGGCGCACGCGTTGGCCGATGCCGACAGTCGTCGCGTTGGGATCGGCCGGCGCCTCGATCTCGATCTCGCCGAGCGCGCGCCCGACAGGCCACTCTTCCGGTTGACGGAGCAGTCCCGCAAGGGTCGCATTGGCGTAAACCACGCGCGGCGCATCGCCGCCTTCCACCACCGCCACGCCGTCGAGCGCGTGGCGCAGCACCTCGGCCAGCAATGCCGGATCCGGCGTGGTCATGATTGCGATCCCCCTAGGCGTCGAGTTTGAGTTGTGGTGCGTCCCGGCAGTGGTCCACGGCCGCGCGGCACTCCAGCCAGCGCGGGGTCTGCTGCAGCGCGAGGCGATCCGGCATGGCCCGGCCATGCAGGCGCGCGAGCCGCACCTGGCTCAGCGGATCGGACTCCCCGCCGAGCTCGTCCAGCACGGCGAGCACCGCCTCGCGGTCGTTGCATAACGGCAGCAGGTCGCACCCTGCGGCGAGCGCACGCCGCGCCCGTTCGGTGAGCGAACCGGCGAATGCCGCCCCACCCATGCTCAGGTCGTCGGAGAAAACAGCGCCCGTGAACCCGAGGCCCCAGCGCAGTTCCTGCTGTATCCAGCGGCGCGAGAATCCGGCCGGCGCCTCGTCCACCTCGGGGAACAACACGTGCGCGACCATGATGGACGCCAGGCCATTTGCAATCAGTGCCCGATACGGCAGCAGTTCGCCGTCGAGTTCCGAGCGTGGCCGGCGATCCACCGGCAAGGCCTTGTGGGAGTCCGCGACCACCGCGCCGTGGCCTGGAAAGTGCTTGGCTGTCGCCGCCATGCCCGCGGCTTTCATGCCCTGCATGCAGGAGACGGCGAGGCGGCCCACCACCTGCGGATCACGGTGATAAGCGCGGTCGCCAATCACTTCGCTCACGCCGTAATCGAGGTCGACACAAGGCGTGAAGCTCAGGTCGATGCCGACGGCGCGCAGCTCGGCCGCGAGCAGCCAGCCGAACTGCCATGCCAGGCGTCGCCCTGCCTCGGGGTCAAGGTCGTAGACGTGACCGATGGCGCGCTGCGGCGGCAACTCGGTGAAGCCGCTGCGAAAACGCTGCACGCGGCCACCTTCGTGATCCACGGTAACGAGCAACGGTGGCGTGCGCACGGCCCGGATCTCGCGCACCAGCGATTCGAGTTGCTCGGGGTTGTCGTAGTTGCGCGTGAAGAGAATCACGGCGCCCACGAGCGGGTGCGCCAGCACGCGGCGATCTTCGGCCGTGAGCTCCTTCCCGGCGACGTCCACCATCAATGGCCCGAGTGTCATCGCGCCACCCTCTCGACGTCCGGCCACCCGCGCCATGGGTGCCTCGCCAGGTACGAGTTGAAGTAACGCGCGTCGTGCGTCACCTCGGCACCCAGCCACGACGGGCGTACGAACGACTCGGCCTCGTCGTCGAGTTCGATCTAGGCGACGATCAGGCCCAGGTTGTCGCCGAGGAACTCGTCCAATTCCCACTCGTGGCCTGCGTGCGGCACCCAGTGCCGCCACTTCTCGATGCGGCCTCCGGCGCACAGGCGATCGAGGATCTCGTTGCCCTCGTGCAGCGGGATCTCGTATTCGTACTCGAGCCGCGAGGCGCCCTGCACCCGGCCCTTGAGGCCGATCCACGCGAGGTCGCCGGCCACGCGCACCCGCGCCGAACAGAGCTCGCTGCCGGCGAGGTAACCCTGGCGGAACAGCTCTCGCTTGCGGACGCCCGTGCGCCAGGCGTCGCCATCGACCAGGAACTTGCGTTCGATCTCGACCGGCATCGGGTGTCAGCGCTCGAAGACCGCCATGGCCTCCACGTGGGTGGTGTGCGGGAACATGTCCATGACGCCCGCCGCGACCAGCCGGAATCCGTGGTCGCGGACCAGGATGCCGGCATCGCGGGCGAGGCTGCCCGGATGGCAGGAAATATACACGACACGCCCCGCGCCACTGGCGCCCACCACCGGCAGCACCTCGCGCGCACCAGCCCGCGGTGGATCGAGCAGCACGCGGTCGTACCTGCGCGTCGCCCACGGCGCATCGAGCGCCGGGGCCGCCAGGTCGGCCGTGAGGTAGGTCACGTGGGTGAACCCCTGGCGGGCGGCGTTCTGCACGGCTCGCGCGACGAGCCCCGCCTCGCCTTCGACGCCCAGCACTTCGCCCGCACGACGCGCCAGCGGCAACGAGAAGTTGCCCAGGCCACAGAACAGGTCGAGCACCCGCTCTTGGGGCTGCGGATCGAGGAACCCGATCGCCCGGCTCACCATCGCCCGGTTGAGCGCGCCGTTCACCTGGATGAAATCGGTGGGCTCGAACTCGAGCGTCACGTCGAACTCGGGCAACGAATAGCGCAGCGGTTCGTGCACGGGCGTGAGCGGCGCCACCGTGGCCGGCCCGCCCGGCTGCAGGTACAAGCGCGCCCCGTTCACGCGCTCCCAGTCGCGCATGCGCTCGAGGTCGGCTGCGCTCGGCGGATCGAGCACCCGCAGCACCAGCGCGCAGGCGTTGTCGGCCACGGCCACCTCGGCTTGCGGAACTCGCGCCGAAATCGACAGCCCACCGACCAGTTCGGCCAGCGGATCGATCAGTGATCCCAGCGGCGCCGCGAGCACCCGGCATTCGTGCAGGTCGGCCACGTAGGGCGCCGACCGCTCGCGAAAGCCGACCAGCACCCTGCCCTTGCGTGGCACGTGCTTGATGCCGAGCCGCGCACGGCGCCGGTAGCCCCAGACCGGACCCTCGAGGGGTTGGAGCACTCGATCGGGCTCGACGCTGCCCAGCCGGGAGAGGTTTTCGAGCAGCTGCGCCTGCTTGAACGCGAGCTGTGCCTGCGGTGCCAGGTGCTGCAGCGCGCAGCCGCCGCAGGTGCCGTAATGCGGGCACGGGGGCGCGACGCGATCGGGACTCGCGCTGATCACCGACTCGAGCACCGCCTCGTCGAAATTGCGGTGCCGCCGGACGCGCTTCAGCACCACCCGCTCGCCCGGGAGCGCATCGGTGACGAACACGGCCTTGCCGTCGAGGCGCGCCACGCCGTGCGCCTCGTGCGAAAGGTCGATGATGTCGGCCTCTTCCGGGGCCGCGCTGATGCGCTTCATCCCGCCCCGGCCGCCCAGGCCTGCAGGAACTCGCCGAGGTGCGGCTTGCCGGCCGCGCCGAGCCACGACTGCACCAGAGCGCATTCGCGGTCGTGCTCCTCGTGCGTGAGCCGGCCGCGCATCAGTTCGAAGCGCAGGTAGATCAGGTAGGTGTTGATGACGTCGGTCTCGCAGTAGTTGCGGATGTCCTCGATGCGGCCTTCGAGGAAGGCATCCCACACGCCCTCGCCCGACATCCCGAGCTTGCCGGGAAGCCCGAGCAGCTGTGCCATCTTGTCGAGGCCCACGCGCCCGCGGCCCTGGAAGCCGGACAGCACGTCCATCAGGTCCACGTGACGCCAGTGGAAGCGGCTGATGTAGTTGTTCCACCGGAACGACTGGTCTTCTTCACCCATCTCCCAGTAACGCGGCGCCTGCAGGCGGTGGCGCATGGCGCGGTAGTGCAGCACCGGCAGGTCGAAGCCGCTGCCGTTCCAGCTGACGAGCGTCGGCGTGAACCGTTCGATGCCGTCGAAGAAGCGGCGTACCAGCTCAGCCTCGCCCGATTCGGGCTCGCCCAGGCTCCAGGCCTTGAAGCCGTCGCGCGTGCGCATGGCGACCGAGACCGCCACCACGCGGTGCTGCTCGAGCGACAGGAACTCGGACCCCGTCTGCTCGCGCTGACGGGTCTGCATGACGTAGCCGACCTGCTTGTCGGTGAGTCCCTCGAGGCCGTGCAGGCGGCGCCCGAACTCGACGTCCGGCACCGTCTCGATGTCGAACGCAAACACGTTGCTGATGGTCACTTCGACTCCTTGCGCATGAGCACGGCGACGGCCACCACGAGCCCCGCCTCGTCGGTGAGCGTGACGTGGCCCTCGCCCGCCCCCAGTTCGTCGCGGCGCGCGCGGCCGCGCTCCGACCAGATGATCCCAGGGCGCCCCCACGGGTTGGCAGCGATGCCCACGTCGCGGATCCAGATTCCGTGTGCGAAGCCGGTCCCCAGCGCCTTGACGATGGCCTCCTTGGCGGCGAATCGCATGGCGAGAAATCGCACCGGCCGCTTGTACTTGCGGAACGCCGCCTCTTCCTCGGGCATCAGCAGCCGGCGCACGAAGTGCTCGCCGTGCCGCCCGTAGATCTCCTCCACGCGGGCGAGCTGCACGACGTCGGTGCCGATGCCGAAGATCACGCGCGCACCTCAGTCCCGGCCCGGGACCTGGCTGCGGGCGGCGTTCATCAACGCCTTCATCTCGCGCACGGCCGAAGCCATGCCATCGAACACCGCGCGAGCCACGATGGCGTGGCCGATGTTGAGTTCGACGATCTCCGGGATCGCCGCGACCGGCTGCACGTTGTGGTAGTGCAGGCCGTGGCCCGCGTGCACGGTGAGCCCGATCTGCGAGCCGTAGCGCGCCGCTTCGAGAATGCGCGCGAGCTCCATGGCCTGGCGCTCGCCGGTCGTCTCGGCATAAGCGCCGGTATGCAGTTCCACCACGGGCGCACCGGCCTCGAGCGAGGCCTCGAGCTGGTCCGGGTCCGGATCGATGAACAGCGACACGCGGCTGCCCACCTCGGCAAGCGCCTCGCAGGCATCCTTGAGGCGCTCCACTTGCCCCGCCACGTCGAGGCCGCCCTCGGTTGTGAGCTCCTCGCGCTTCTCGGGCACCAGGCACACGTCCTGGGGCCGCACGCGACGCGCAAACTCGATCATCGCGTCGGTGGCCGCCATCTCGAGGTTCATGCGCGTCTGCAGTGCGGCGCGCATGCGCTCGACGTCGTGGTCCTGGATGTGGCGGCGGTCCTCGCGCAGGTGCAGCGTGATGCTGTCCGCGCCGGACTGCTCGGCGACCAGCGCGGCGAGCAGCGGGTCGGGGTACGTGGCCCGGCGCACCTGGCGCAGCGTGGCGACGTGATCGATGTTGACGCCGAGTTTCAGCGGATGCATCAGCATGGTTCAACCTCCGGGCGCGGGACCGCCGCGCGCGCGCATGGCGATCATCACCTCGCGCGTGCGCAATTCGCGGCCGTCGAGACACTGGTCGAGTGCGGCGCGCAGCAGGCGCCGCGCGTCGGCGAGGCTCCGCGGGTCGGCCAGCTCCTCGCGCGCGAGCGAGAGCAGCGACTCGCCCGCCATGACCAGCACGCCCTCGGCGACGCCGTCGATGGCTTCCGCACCACCGTCGATGCGATAGCGATACGCGCGGCGCGGCTCGATGGGTTCACCGGAAAGCGAATCGTGCGCGAGCTCGAGGCCCCACCCGAGCTCCTCGAGCAGCCGCTTCTCGAAGATGCGCAGCGCGCGCGCCGGGTCCGCCTCGCCGTCGTGCAGGCGCGCGATCACCGCGGCATAGGCGTCATAGAGCGCCGGATGGGCATCGTGCTTCGGCAACAGCTTGATGAGCAGCTCGTTCACGTAAAAGCCGCTCATCAAGCGGTCGCCCGCGAGGAACGCCGGGGCGTGGATCCGCTCGGCCCCGGTCAGCTGGCCGGCCTCGCCGCGGGCACTCCACGACACCAGCAACTCACCGAACGGCTGCAGCGCCGCCGGCAGCGACGATCCGCCGCGGCGGGCGGCACGCGCGAACACCGAGACGCGCCCGTGCGCCCGCGTGAAGAACTCGAGGATGCGGCTCGAGTCCCGCCACGGGTAATGGTGCAGCAGGAACGCCGGCTCGAGCTGCACGCGCCGGGCGGAACCGCTCACGTCTCGAATCCGAACTTGCGCAGCACGTTCTCGTCGTCCGACCAGCCCTCGCGCACCTTGACCCACAGCTCGAGGTGCACCGGCTTGCCGAAGTGCCGCTTGAGATCGAGGCGCGCCGCGGTGCCGATCTCCTTCAACAGCTCGCCGCCCTTGCCGATCACGATCGCCTTCTGCCCTGTGCGCTCGACCCAGATCACCGCCTGGATGACGAGCTTGCCGGGTTCGTCCTCGGCCTCGCCCATGCCCTCGACCTCGACCACGAGGCCGTACGGCACCTCTTCCTGCAGGCGACGGGTGAGCTTCTCGCGGATGATCTCCGCCGCCATGAAGCGGTCGCTCGCATCCGTGAGCTGGCCGGGCGGATAGAGCAGCGGCGATTCGGGCAGGTATTTCGCGATCGTCGCCGGCAGGCGCTCGATGTTGTCGCGCTTCAATGCCGACAGCGGCACGACCTCGGCGAACTCGGCCTTCTGCGAGAGTTCCGCGATGAAGGGCAAGAGGCGGTCCTTCGGGTGCGCGCGATCCACCTTGTTGATCAGCAGCAGGATGGGCCGCTTGGCCGCACGCAGTTCCTCGAGGACGCGCTCGTCCTCGTCGGTCCAGCGCAGCGCCTCGATCAGGAACAGGTTGACATCCGAGTCCGCGAGCGACGCGAGCGCCATGCGGTTCATGTAGCGGTTGATCGCCTTCGGCTGCTTCGAGTGGATGCCCGGCAGGTCGGCGAAGATGATCTGCATCCCGGGCCGCGTGAGCACGCCGTGGATGCGGGTTCGGGTGGTCTGCGGCCGCGGGCTCACGATGCTCACCTTCTGGCCCAGCAGCGCATTCAGCAGCGTGGACTTGCCGACGTTCGGCCGCCCCACCAGCGCCGCGATACCACAGCGTGCCTCGCCCTCCGGGACGTCCGGTCCGGCCTCGTCGTCGATGTCAGTCATGGGCCGTCACCTCGTCAGCCGCCATTCGTTCGAGGACCTGCTGCGCAGCCTCCTGCTCGGCGCGGCGCCGGCTCGAACCCTCGCCGCGCCCCCGCGCGTCGAGCGCGGCCACCTCGCAGCTTGCCACGAACCGCTGGTCGTGGGGTTCGCCGCTCACCTCTTCCAGCGCATACACCGGGAGCGGCAACCCGCGTGCCTGCAGGTGCTCCTGCAGCCGGGTCTTGGGGTCCTTGAGCTCCTGCGCGCCCGGCAATTGCCCGAGGCGCCCGGCGAACAACTTTGCGATCACCTCGCGCGCCGCGGCGATGCCGCCGTCGAGGAACACCGCGCCGAACAGCGCCTCGAGCGCGTCGGCGAGGATCGAGCCGCGGCGGAAACCGCCGGTCTTCAGCTCACCGCTGCCGAGCCGGAGCTGGTCCCCGAGGCCGAGTGCAGCCGCCACGGCGGCAAGCGAATTGCCGCTCACGAGCGTCGCGCGGTAACGGCTCAGGTCACCCTCGTCCGCCTCGGGGTAGGCCCCGTAAAGAAGCTCCGCCGTCGTGAAGTTCAGCACCGAGTCGCCGAGGAACTCGAGCCGTTCGTAATTGCGCTTGCTGGCGCTGCGATGGGTGAGCGCGGCGTCGAGCAGCGCCGGGTCGCGGAAGACGTACCCGAGCCGCGCCTCGGCCCATTCGGCGGCGGTCAGCAAACCGGCCTCACTGCTGGATGACGACCGACTTGTCGAACTTGACGAGCAGGAAGACGTTGGCGACGAACGGCTGCTCCACGTTGTAGACCGCCTTCACGTCATAGCCGTCGTTCGACCTCTTGATCTCGATTTCCTTCCAGCCGATGCCCTTGATGTCCTCGACGTCCCAGCGGCGCTCGAGGGAGTTGCGGATCAGCTGCGGGTTGGTGTCGATCGCCGAGTGCTCGTCGCGCACCTGCTCGAGTGCGCGCGCCACCTTGGTGAAATCGAGGTACACGGGTACGAGGCGGATGCCCGCGTACACGCCGGCGCCGAGGATCACGAGGATCGTGGCCATGCCGAGGAAAGTCGCGCCACGCTGACGGTGCTTCATGTGTGACTCCGGGGTGGATCAGTGGATCGAGTCGCCGATGCGGCTCCAGATCGGTGCGTTGGGCAGGTTCCAGTTCAGCCAGACGACCACGGCCTTGCCGACCACGAGGTCCTCGGGGACGTAGCCGACCTCGGGGAAGCGGCTGTCGCGGCTGTTGTCGCGGTTATCGCCCATGAAGAAATAGTGGCCCGCGGGCACCACGTCGTCGAAATCGTACGACGGACGGTTCGGGATGAAGAGCACCCGGTGCGGCCGGGCCCCGAGCTGCTCGAGGCCGATCTGGGCACCGGTGTGGCCAAACCCCTCGTACAAGCCGTCGTATTCCACGGGCTGCAGCTCGCCGTTGATCCACACCCGCTTCTCGCGCACGACCACGTGGTCGCCCGGCAGGCCGACGAGGCGCTTGATGTAGTTGGTGGCCGGATCGGACGGCAGGCGGAACACCACGACGTCACCACGCTCGGGCCGGCCGAGCTTCACGACCTCCGTGTTGAGCACGGGCAGGCGCAGGCCGTAGGTGAACTTGTTGACGAAGATGAAGTCGCCGTCGAGCAGCGTCGGCATCATCGAGTCGGACGGGATGCGGAACGGCTCGAAGAGGAACGAGCGGATCAGCAGCACGATGAGGATGATCGGGAAGAACGAGCGCGAGTACTCGACCAGCACCGGCTCGGCCGGCGGCACTCCGCCCTGGGCGGCGGCGAGGCGGCGCGGCTTGAAATACCTGGCGTCGGCCAGCCAGACCAGGCCGGTCACTGCGGTGGCGAGCACCAGCACGAACGAGAAGTCGAAAACCAAGCGTCACCTCACGAGGGCTGCGCGAGTATTGGGTATTTTCTCCGCAGCATCAATGCCTTGCGTCACATTCATTCCTTGCGGCCGACCTGCAGGACGGCGAGGAACGCCTCCTGCGGGATCTCCACCTGGCCGAGCTGCTTCATGCGCTTCTTGCCTTCTTTCTGCTTCTCGAGCAGCTTGCGCTTGCGCGAGACGTCGCCGCCATAGCATTTCGCCAGGACGTTCTTCCGCAGCGCCTTGACGGTCGAGCGGGCGATCACGTGCGCGCCGATCGCCGCCTGGATCGCCACCTCGAACATCTGCCGCGGGATCAGCTCCTGCATCTTGTCGACGAGCTCGCGGCCGCGCTGGTAGGCGGAGTCGCGGTGACTGATGATCGACAGCGCGTCGACCTTCTCCTCGTTGATCAGGATGTCGAGCCGCACCAGCGGCGCGGCCTGGAAGCGGTCGAACTCGTAGTCGAACGATGCGTAACCGCGGCTGCAACTCTTCAGGCGATCGAAGAAGTCGAGCACCACTTCGGCGAGCGGCAGCTCCCACTGCATGGACACCTGGTTGCCGAGGTACAGCAGCTTCTTCTGCACGCCGCGTTTCTCGAGGCACAGCTTCATCACCGGCCCGACGTAGTCCGGCGGCAGCAGGATGTTGGCGATGATGATCGGCTCGCGCAGTTCCCGGATCTTGTCGACCGGCGGCAGCTTGGCGGGATTGTCGACGTTGACCGTCTCGCCGTCGGTCGTGACGACTTCGTAGACCACCGTGGGCGCGCTGGTGACCAGGTCGAGCTCGTACTCGCGCTCGAGCCGCTCCTGCACGATGTCCATGTGCAGCAGCCCGAGGAAGCCGCAGCGGAAGCCGAAGCCGAGAGCGGTAGAGACCTCGGGCTCGTAGTGCAGCGCCGAATCGTTGAGCTTCAGCTTCTGCAGGGCATCACGGAAGGATTCGTAGTCGTCGGAGCTGACCGGGAACAGGCCCGCGAACACGCGCGGCTTGATCGCCTTGAAGCCCGGCAGCGGCTCGCTGCACGGCCGCGCGTCGAGCGTGATGGTGTCGCCCACGGGCGCGCCGTCGATTTCCTTGATGCCGGCGATCACGAAGCCCACCTCGCCGGTCTCGAGCGACTCGGTCACCAGCGATTTGGGCGTGAAGCGGCCGAGCTTGTCCACCTGGTGCGCGCGGCCGGTGGTCCAGACGCGGATCTTCTGCCCGGTGCGGATCGAACCGTTCACGACGCGCACCAGCGAGACGACGCCCACGTAGCTGTCGTACCACGAGTCGATGATCAGCGCCTGCAGCGGGCCGTTGGGGTCGCCGCTCGGCGGCGGCACGCGCGCGATCAGCGTCTCGAGCAGGTCGGTTACGTTCTCGCCGGTCTTGGCACTCACGCGCACGGCGTCCTCGGCCTCGATGCCGATGATCTCCTCGATCTCCTTGATGACCTTCGCCGGGTCGGCCGACGGCAGGTCGATCTTGTTCAGCACCGGCACGACCTCGAGCCCCTGGTCGAGCGCCGTATAGCAGTTGGCGACGCTCTGGGCCTCGACGCCCTGCGCGGCGTCCACCACCAGCAGCGCGCCCTCGCAGGCGGCCAGCGAGCGCGAGACTTCGTAGGAGAAGTCGACGTGCCCCGGCGTGTCGATCATGTTGAGCTGGTACACCCGCCCGTCGCGCGACTTGTAGCGCAGCGTGACGCTCTGGGCCTTGATGGTGATGCCGCGCTCGCGCTCGAGGTCCATCGAGTCGAGCACCTGGGCCTGCATCTCGCGTGCCTCGAGCCCGCCGCAGACCTGGATGAAACGGTCGGCCAGCGTCGACTTGCCGTGGTCGATATGCGCGATGATCGAAAAGTTGCGGATCAGGTTCATCGGTGCGGGCACCCCGGCCCGGCGCCGGTACGTAAAACGCGGGATTATACGCCGAGGGCCCGCCGGACCCGCGGCCCGTCGTAAACGGCCTCGCAGAGGACGTCGCCATTGAATTCCAGCACCGGCACCCTCAGCCCGAACCGGACGGCCAGGTCGGCGTCGCGATCCACGTCCAACACCCTGAGCCCCTCCACGGCCGGGCCGATGTCCACCGAAAGCTCGATCAGGAACTGTTCGCAGAGGTGGCAACCCTCCCGGACGTAAAGCACGAGCCCGGAAAGCCGTTCGACGTTCATGTGGCCTCCGCCGCCCTCAGCCGATACCGCGGTGGCGACCGGCGCAACCAGGCCCGCGAGGCACCCCACCCCACGGTGAGTCCCAGCACCGCGCCCGCCAGCGCGGCCAGCTCGCTGCCGGGCGTCAGGGCCGCTGCGGCCACCGGACCTGCCAGCAAGCCGGCCAGGGGCGGCAAGTACGCGATCCCGGCAGCCCGCAGCAGCTCGCCGTCGTCGACTTCGATGATCACGCCGTCGCCTGGATGCAGCGGCGTCGCGTCGGCCACCGGCTGGGCGACCTCAAGATTGGGATTGCCCGGCCCCGCGAGCCAGCGCAGGGCACAGCCACGGCTGCCACTGCAGGCACCGCAGGCCTGCGCGGGCGACTCGCATGCGAGCCGTACGCGACCCGCGTGGACGGCGTGGACCCGGGCGCGGGCCTCCATCGGATCAGCGGTCGGGGCGCTCCGGCGCGGGCCTGGCGGGTGCCGCCTGCTCGTCGACCGGTGCAACCGACGTGGCGAGGTCGCGGACCGTGGCGGCCGGCACCTCGCCGATCGCAGTGACCACGTGACCCCTGACCTGCGTGGAAAAGGCGTTGGACGAACCGACGGACCTCGACTCGGGCGGCGACGGCCCCTTGGCCGGCCCCGGCTCGATGAACACGGAGACCGAGGCAAAGCCGTCCGAGAAGATGAGGTGCTGCACGGGCATGGGCACGCCCGGTACGACCTGGACCCGCGTGGCGACCAGCCGGAAGCCGGGCGGCACCTTGCGGGGACGCCAGCCGACGTTCGCTGACGGCGGTTCGCCGCGCCGGCCAGCCCGCACCCACTGGTAACCCGTGGCATCCACCGCAGGCTCGAGTTCGCGTGCCGCGATCCTGTCGCGGACTTCGAGGCGGGTGAAGTGCATGGCTTCGACGGCCTTGCCCTCGCCGTTCACGATCTCGGAGCGCAGCGGCATCGCCGTCTCCTCATCGAGCCACAGCCGGTAGCCGTAGCGGTAGACGTCGCGCGGCAGGATGTCGAGCACCCTGACCTCGCGGCCGAGCAGCTTGCTGCCCTTGCGCACGTCGAGCGTGTAGAGCTCATCGAGCTTCGGGCCCGGCGCGGGCAGCGCACGCAGCAACGAACCCTCGTCGGAGCGCTGCTCGACGAGCACCACCCGGCGGTCGGGCATGTAGAAGTGGACTTCCTCGGCCGTGCGCACGATCTCGCGGCCGCTGCCGTCGAGCGAAACGAGCCGCTCCATGCTGTGGCCGTCCTCGACGCGATGCACGATGCGCATCGTCTCGGATTGCTGGCCGGCAGTGTGCGTGAACAGACCGTCGTAATTGAGCGTGGCGAGGGCATTGGTCATCCGCCCGAGCCACTCGGTGGCGCCCTGCGCGCCCGCGTGGGCCGGCGGCGCCGCAAGTGCGACCAGGGAAAGCGCAGCGGCCGCCAGCCCGTGCCGCATCAAGGCGCCTCGGCGCTCTCGGGGCTGACGCGGGTGATGCCGGGATCGGTCGCCAGCGCGTTCGTCCAGACCGTGCGGCGGCCGATCGGCGTGGCGTACTGCCCGTGCACGACCATATAGCCGGCCAGGCGCTGGTTTTCACCGGGCGTGGGGCTCGAGCCACCCACCGGCAGGGAGACCACCGGCAGCGTTGCGGGGGCACCCGAGCGCTCTGCGAACTGCTGGGGCTCGCCGCCATCGGGCTGCACGAGCAGCACGGCCGCGAGCGCGGCGCTTGCAGCCACAGCCGTGGCGGCCAGGGGCCGCCGCCAGCCGATGGCAGCCCGCGCCTGCACAGGCGGCGCGGCGACCTCGGCGACATCGCCGTCGCCAATGGCCGCGCTCACCCTTGCAGCAAACCCCGGGCTCGCGAGCACGCTGCCGGGAGCGCGCAGCGATTCACCGGCGAGCACGTAGTTGCCGAAGGCCCGCTTCAGCTCGGCTTCGCGCGCCATGCGACGCACCAGCAGGCCCACCTGGTCCCCCGGCAATTCGCCGTCGATCAGGGCGGACATCTGTTCTCGGATCTGGTCTGTCATGGGTTCGACTCGAGCTCTGTATCGGTCTGTGTCGTCAATCGAGCAGCGGCTTCAGGCTGCGGTCGATCGCCTCACGGGCGCGGAAGATGCGCGAACGCACCGTTCCCACCGGGCAATCCATGGCCTCGGCGATCTCCTCGTAACTCAGTCCCTCGACCTCGCGCAGGACGATCGCCGTGCGCAGGTCTTCCGGCAGCGCCCCGATGGCGTCGCTCACCGTGCGGTGAATCTCGTCCGTCAGGGCGACGGCCTCGGGCGTGTCGCCGTGACGCATGCGCGACTCGACGACCGACT
>JAGVUU010000253.1 GCA_019136105.1 Gammaproteobacteria bacterium | reverse complement strand
CGGCTGGTTCTGGTCTTGCAGGCCTACGAACAGCTGCTCCACGTACGCATCGAGCTTGCCCGGGGCCACCTCGAGCACGGTGTAGTAGGCAAGCGCCATCGCGGCGTGCGATGGCAGCCCGACCGCCGGCACCACTTCGTAGGAAATCCCTGCCGGCAGCCCCTTCGACCATCGCTTCAGGCTCGGATGGATCGCCCGGCAGAACGGGCACGTGAAATGCACGAACACCACGACCCGCCGCTCGAGCCCGGGCACGCTCGATCGTTGCGCGGCCGACAGCTCCACCCACGGCGTGAACTCGCCGCCCTCGAACATCGGATCGGCGGCCGCGGCTGGCCCCGCCCACAGGCACAGCCAAGCGATTGCGGACAGCCACGCCCTACATCTCCTGAACATTGCGCGCCCCCACCCACAGCAGTGCCGGTACGCTCGCGCCCCACAGCAGCAACGCGGTCGAACGTATCGTTATCGGGGAGATCGTGAGCAGGATCGGTAGCAGCAGCAGCCACAGCAGCAGCCCCTTCGCCCCGTGGTAGAACACCGCGTTCGTGATCTCCGAATTCATGAGCGCGGCCTTGCGACCCACCAGCGCGTCGGTGAGCGCACACAAGGCCAGTGCCAGCGCGAAGGCCCCCATCAAGCCCACCAGGTACGCGCGGTGAAACACCCCGAGCAGCGTGGTGCCGAGCGTCGCCAGACGCTCCCTCACCCACGCGAACGTGTCCGTGCCGAGGTCTTCGATCCCCGTTGCCCGCCGCCGAGCCTCCTCGTCCGGGAGCAACATGCGGTCGAGTCGATCGAGAAACCCCGACTCCACGAATGTCTCGCCGAATTCACGCTCCGCGTAGGCGCGTGCCTTCGCTGCGAGACGTTCCCCGTAAACCTCCACCGCTGTCTGCTGTTCCGCGACGCGCGCCGCGCGTGCGCGCTCCGGGCTCACGACCAGCACGATCAGCGCGATCTCGAGCACGATGACGACGATCGCGAGCAGCGATAGCTTGTCGCTCAGCAGTGTCATGGCCCGACGATCGCCTCCACCACCATCTTCCAGACCTCAAGCAGGCCGCTCATCCAACCCGCGTAGCGGTGGCTCGACAGCGTCAGCATCCCGCCAATCCCGAGACCTGCGACGAACGGCAGCGCCCGGCTCGTGACGATGTAGCCGAGGATCGCCGTGATGAGCTGAAACGGCATGGCGAACCGACGCTAGTCACGCCCAGGTCTGCTCGGCTCCCGTCGCCGCCGCTGCGGCTGCCGCCGTCGCCGGATGCGCTTGCCCGTTGCCACCCTTGCGCCGCTTGCGCGTGTCGGGCTCCGCACTTCCCTCCGCCTCCTGCGGCGGCGTCGCCCCGTCGTCCTGCGGGGGTGCGCTCGCGGGCTTCTCCTGCCCGACCTGAACCACCGTCCTGTCCGCGTTCGCCGCGCTCGCGGCCGCGTTGTCCCCCGACTGGCCGATCGCAAGCGAGCGTTCCTCGCTCACCGGCGGCTCGGCGTACGACTCCGCGACGATGGCCTTCAGCGCATCGAACGCCGAGGCCGCCTGCTGCAGGTCGTGGACCGACAGCCGCGTCGCCACGTGCTGGAAGCGCCCCGCGACCGAGGTCGCCTGGCGCGGGGCGTTCACGAACAGCGTGCGGCGATCGCGCCAGGTGATCGCACCGACGCTTTCCGCGTACACCACGGCGTTCAAGTAGTCGTCCAGTTCCCTGAAGACCTCGAGGTACTGCCGGCACGTGTAGGACGGGACGCGCGCCTCTCGCTCGTCCGGCCGGGGGACCATCACCTTGTACTTGTTCGAGCCGGTCCGCGCCTCGAGCGCGGCCAGCACCACGCGCTTGCCCTCGCGGATCGCCGCGAGCGCCTCGCCCACCGCCTTCTCGAGATAGTCCTGGATCAGATCGATGCCGTCATCGAGGTTCAGCCTCTGCAGCACCGCGGTGACGTGATAGAAGCTCGTCCGGTACCGGTCGAACGAACGGTCGAACGCCGTCACGCTGGCCCCGTGGTGCAGCCGGATGGTCGTCAGCTCGAACGGAAACGTGCCTTCACGCTGATCGGGTCGCCGGCCGCCGGGGCCCTCGTGCCGTTCGCCCCCGCGGCGCCGATCTCGCTGCGGCGCGTTCTGCGCGCGCCGCCCCCCTCCGTTGCCCTGACCAGACGCCTTGTCGGCCGGCCCGACCGTGGTAGCGTTCGCTGATCTGGCATCTGTGTCGTGGTCGGTCATGGCATGAACCTCCGCTCGGTCGGTGACGATCTCTACATCCCAGCCTATGAAGCGCGGACGTGAAAACTCCTCTGTTTAAGAAAAATAGTTCGCCGCCGGCGTCGGAAGCCCCGCCCGACGGCTCGCGTGAGCCCTCAGGCGAGTTCTCCGCGCGCCATGTGTACGGCCGGACGGCCGCCGTCTGCTTCAACGCGGCACTGACGCGTCACGGCGAGCGGACCGTGACCATCGACATCGCCGGTGCCCGCGCCGAAGGTGGCTACCACTGGCAGGACAAGACTCAGTTCCAGTGCTCGCCCGGCGAGCTCGCCGAGCTGACGGCCGCCCTGTTCCATCCGGGTCTGCCGCTGCGGCTCGTGCATCACAGCAGCGCCGTGAAGACGCTCACCGTCACCTATCAATCGCCCAATATCCTCGTTGCCCTCGCCCAGGGACCGCACGTCCTGCGCGTCCCGGTGCGTCCGTCGGATCAGTTCTTGGTGCGCAATTTCCTGCTCGCGCGCCTCGCCGAGGCACAACGCCTGCCGGCGGCGGTGGTGCTGCGCTCCCTTGAGGTACTCGCGGCACAACTTGGACCGGCTTGCGAGTCTTGACTGCGGCTCTGCGTACACTTGCCTCAAGGAGGAGTACAGGAGACCGCCATGACGCGTTACCTCAAGCCCGACCGCGTATTGCGTCTCGCCGACGGCGCCACCCTCACGCGCCTCGACATCGAGCGCGACCCGACGCTGCTCGCGGTCCATGCCGGCCAGCGCGTGCTGTGCTGCTGCACGACTGCGGGGGTGGAGATGCTCATTCGCCATCGCCAGGGTCGGCATTTCCTCGCCAATCTCCCCGGACGTTCGCACCATCACGCCTCGACCTGTCCCTCGTTCGTCCCCGATCCCGAGATCGACCCCCGCCGGCGCTACAGCGGCGCTGCCCTCACCCGCTCCGGCGACGCGTTGCACATCGTGGTTTCATCCGA
>JAGVUU010000177.1 GCA_019136105.1 Gammaproteobacteria bacterium | reverse complement strand
TTACCGGTGGCGGTCATCAGCTCTCGTTGTTCCGGTGTCAGGATGCCAGTCACGGCGTCGCCCAGCCATGCGTTAATGTCGGCCTCGGACGCGATGCGGCGCTCGACCTCGAGCAGCGCATTGGCTGCGCCTGCGGTGGTGGTGTGCGTTCGGACGAGAGCGACAGAGGTTGGGGGCAGCGCGGCGATCCGTTGCTGGTGCTCGACGAGGATCGGCAGCAGGTCCTGTGCCTGGTCCCGGGTCAGTGACAGTCCCGCCGTGGCGAACTCGGTTCGCCATTGCTCGAGTTGCTGACGACCCTCCGCCGTCCGCTGATAATCGATCCATTGACGATACTTCGATTCACCCAGCGTGTCGCGCAGGAGCTGTCGGCGCGCGGTCTCGGCGTTCATGGACTGCTGCCGGGCTGCAGCGACGCGTTCGGCCAGGTCGAGACTCTGGTCCTGCGGCACTTCCCAGCTACGCAGCGCTTGCTCGAGTTGCAACTGAGCCATGGCCGCCAGAAAGTCCGCGTACTCGGCGTCGGAAAGGCCCAGGTGGCGCTGCAGGTCGGCGTACGTCCGCCGCAGGTGCAGAGTCATCGTCGTGAGCCAGCGCTCTCGATACCGGGTGTTGCGCAAGAGCTCGGCTTCATTGACGCGAAGCCGGGCGAGCCGCGCATCGGTATCGTGGCGCTGCGACGCGGTTTGCGCGGCCGGTGACTCGGCGGGTGTGCCGGACGGATCCCGGTCGGCCGTCGGCGTCGGGCCGGCCTCTGCCTCGGGGCTGCCAGACAATCGTTCAGGCGAGGTTTCGAGAACGGCTACACGCTCGGCCAGCAAGGCTGCGCGCTCTCGCTCGTTGGAGAGTTGCAGTGCCAGCCACGCCGAGGTCACACCGAGCGTGACCGTGGTGGCGGCAAACAGTATGGCGCGCCTATCCATGTGCATTGCTCCGGGTCTGGCGCAACTTTAACGCAGCGTCGGGGTGCCGGGTCTCCGGCGCACAGACCCGACCGCCCTGCGCAACATCCCGAACGCGGAGTGTCACCAAGTCGCAACCGCGCAACTTGCTGTCAATCCCTGGATTGAAAAGGGCGAGATCCCGGGGGCGATGTTCCAGTTGCAGCCGAAGCCGAACCGCCCGGATCTCCTTCGCCGTTAGAGGCAACTTTGCCCAACGAGCCTGCCCTTTTTTCACGGGCACCTGACCGTCTTAGCAGCAGATTTGACGGCCGCGGAAGCGGTCACGCGGCTCCGCAAGTCGACCCTCTACGGACATTCGGTCACTCCGGTTCGGAAGGATGAACCGCCTCGAACTGATTGTCGTCCTCACCACGGACAAATGCACACGGCGCTGGAGTTTCCAGCAGACCAACTATCGATGCATCCTCACGCAGCACGGCCCCGAGGCTCACGTACGAGAGGTTATTCGAGTCGTTGATGTAATCCTCGGATTCGTCGCCGGCCATCATGCGCCAACCGGAATCGTCATCTCTGTCGGGTGACTCTCGATAAAGGTACCCAACGCGAATGCCATCATTGAGAACGCGGTGTGAGACATAGCACCTCTGCAGATACTTCTTGGTGGGATCAGGGATGGGATCATCGATATCCGTCTGTATGACGTGGCCAGCCTCGAATTCCACGTCATCACCGCACTTCAAGTCCTCAATGTAGCGTGGATCGTTGTCGAGTTTCCCGAAGTACCGGCCCGCTTCAACTCTTTCGATGCGCACCCACATCCGCTCGGCCCGAGGAGCCTGCGGATCGTTGGATTCACAGGCAAAGATCAGCTTGACCAGGTCCCCTGGTCGCAATAGTGCGATTGCCTCACGAGACGGCTTGTAGAACGTGTATGGGTTCGCGGCAGCTATCGCTGCAGCGTCATCCAGACGCCACGACCGCTCACCAATGTCGTTTGCCATTGGATCTCAAATGGAACATTGCTGCGGAACTCCCAGCGTCCGTTTGTTGCTGAATCTTGCCCGACCACCGCACCGCAAAACAGGTCCCTCGCTAAACTAACCCCAAGTGACCTTTTAGGGTCTGAAAAAGAGCGTCAGGCCGCCCCAAAGATCAGGGAAGCCCATCGATGAATCTACCTGTACCAACAGGCCTGCGGAACCGCGCGATCCTCTGGCTGGCGCGTGTCGACATCCGGACCGGACCGGACCGCCTGACCACGCCACCCCTTCGTGTCGCACAGCATTTGAACATTGAATCCCGGAGCGCAGATGAAGAAGCTAGCGGCTGAGCTCGTGACGATCGTCCTCGGCGTGCTGATCGCCCTTGGCTTCGACGACTGGCGGCAGGGTCGCGAGGAAATCAAGATCGCGAACGAACACCTGCACGACATCACCGCGGAACTGCGCCGCAACCTCTGCACCGTCGAGCGCATCCGGATGCGGCACATGCCCCGCAAGTTCGAGAGCCTGCAGACCGTGCTGGACTTCCTGAACGATCCACACGCCAGGGTCGAGGATCCGGCCGCCCTGCTCCACGCCTTCGCGCGCAGCACCTCGTCCGCGCGGCCCTGGCTCGTGGACAACCAGTATCAGGCCATGCAGAACTCAGGAAACGTCCGGCTGGTCTCCAAGCTGCAGCCGGACCTTTCGCTTGCCGCAATCTACGAAAGCCCGGACGTACTGTTCTCGCAGGACGAACGCATCCGCGGCAGCTATCCGGTGGTCGTGAATGAACTCATTCCGGCGCAGCTGCAATCCGAATTCAGCCAGTTGCGCGGCTATGCACGCGATGCGAATGCGCCGGCCATGGTAGACGACGCCAACCTCTCCGAGGCCGTCGACGCCATCCGTGCGCGTCGCGTCGAACTGCTGGCGCTCGCGCGTAACGAAGCGGCGGTCGCGACGGGACGTTGGTACGCGCTCACACGGATGTCGCAGGACCTGAACGCCACGGTCACTCAACTTGCACGCTGGGATCGGTCGACGACTTCGTTGCAGGAAGAGATGTTGGAGTGCACGACTTCAGCCACTCCGTCGCCACTTCTCCAACTGAAGTAGACGTGCACCCGAGGCGCTTGCCACGCCGACTGCAGTTCAGCTGCGGCGCGCCATCGATCCGATTTCTTGAACGTGCATTCCTGGCCGGTGATACACGATCGCGAATGACCGCTTCCAGAGCGAAGACCACCTGGCAACGGGCCAGTGCAGCCGCGGTCCCGGCGGGACCCGGTGGACGTCGCTTGCGCCGTGCGACTTTTTCGGCCCGGCGGAAAAGTCGCCCAGGCGCGTGGCATCAAGCAGGGTTTCGGGTGCTCCCCAGGCGAGCATGTCTTCTTCGCGAGACAGGGGAACACCCGAAACCCTGCCTGACCACCGTCGCTCGACGCGACGCTCCTCGCCGCCTCAGCCGAAATTGATCTTCGCCTCGAGGTTGGTGCGCGAATCGGCATTCGCGATCGCCTCCTCGAGCGTGATCTTGCCCTGCTGGCAAAGCTGGTACAGCGCGACGTCGAAGCTCTGCATGCCCTTCTCGCCGCTGCGGATCAGCGCCTCCTTGACGCCGATCACATCGCCCTTCTTGATCAGTTCCTGCACGTGCGGCGTGTTGAGCAGCACTTCGATCGCGGCGCAGCGCTTGCCGTTCGTGCCCATCACCAGGCGTTGCGACAGGATCGCCTTCAGGTACTGCGACAGGTCGAGGAAGATCTGCGAGTGCTGGTCGCGCGGGAACATGTTGATGATGCGGTCGAGCGTCTCGGCCGCGTTGTTCGCGTGCAGCGTCGCGAGGCACAGGTGGCCGGTGCCGGCGAAGGTGATCGCGTACTCCATCGACTCGCGGTCGCGGATCTCGCCGATCAGGATCACGTCGGGCGCTGCGCGCATGGCGCTGCGCAGTGCGCGGTGGAACGACTTGGTGTCGAGGCCGACCTCGCGCTGGTTGACGATCGACTTCTTGTTCGAGTGCAGGAACTCGATCGGGTCCTCGACGGTGAGGATGTGGTCGGACGAATTCTCGTTGCGATAGTTGATCATCGCCGCGAGCGAGGTGGACTTGCCGGAGCCCGTGGCGCCGACCATCAGCACCAGGCCGCGCTTGATCATGACGAGTTCTTTCATGATCTCGGGCAGCCCGAGGTCGTCGAGCTTGGGAAGCTCGGCGGTGATGTAGCGCAGCACCATCGCCGGATTGCCGCGCTGGTGGAACACCGCCACGCGGAACCGCCCGAGGCCGGGCTCGGAGACTGCGAAGTCGATCTCGAGCTCCTGCTGGAAGTAGTCGATCTGCTCCTGGTTCATCAGGCCGTACGCGGCCTGCTGCACCTGCTCCGGCGTCAGCACCTGCCGGTTCACCGGGATGATCTGGCCCTCGATCTTGATCTTGATCGGGGCGTGCGAGGTGAAGAACAGGTCCGATGCCTTCCTCTCCACCATCAGCTTGAACAGCGGCCGCGTATTCAGCACGAAGTTGCGCGCCGCGCCGGCGCCGGAGGTCGAGTCGCTCAGCACCCGCTCGGCGGCCGGGCCGGTGCTGTCGGTGTCGGTGGCGGCCATGGCTGTGGTCCTACTCCTCGTCCTCGACGATCTTCAGGGCGCCGGACTCCTCGAGGTGCGACTTGTCGGCGCGCTTGCTCTCGAGCTTGATGCGCAGGCGGATCTCGTTCTTGGAGTCGGCGTTGCGCAGCGCCTCCTCGTAGGAGATCACGCCGGCCTCGAACAGCTCGAAGAGCGCCTGGTCGAACGTCTTCATGCCGAGCCGGTTCGACTTGGCCATGATCTCCTTGATGGCGCTCACCTCGCCGCGGAAGATCAGGTCGGCGATCAGCGGCGTGTTGAGCATGACCTCCATCGCGGCGATGCGGCCCTTGCCGGCCTCCCGCGGGATCAGCCGCTGCGCGATCATCGCCCGGATGTTGAGCGAGAGGTCCATGAGGAGCTGCTCGCGCCGGTCCTCCGGGAAGAAGTTGATGATGCGGTCCATCGCCTGGTTGGCGCTGTTGGCGTGCAGCGTGGCGAGCACCAGGTGGCCCGTCTCGGCGAACTGGATGCCGTACTCCATGGTCTCGCGGTCGCGGATTTCGCCGATCAGGATCACGTCGGGGGCCTGGCGCAGCGTGTTCTTGAGCGCCATGTGCCAGCTCTCGGTATCCACGCCCACCTCGCGCTGCGTCACCACGCAGTTCCTGTGGGTGTGCACGTACTCGATCGGGTCCTCGATCGTGATGATGTGGCCGCGGGTCTTCTCGTTGCGGTAGTCGAGCATCGCGGCGAGCGAGGTCGACTTACCCGAGCCCGTGGCGCCCACCAGGATGCACAGGCCGCGCTTCGACAGCACGATCTCCTTGAGGATCGGCGGCAGCTCGAGCTCGTCGACGGTCGGCACCTTGACGTTGATGGTGCGCAATACCGCTCCGGTAAGGCCCATCTGCACGAACGCGCTCACGCGGAAGCGGCCAATGCCCGGCGGCGAGATCGCGAAGTTACACTCCTTCGTCGCATCGAACTCCTTGGTCTGGCGGTCGTTCATGATCGCGCGCACCAGCAGCTGCGCCTGCTCGGGCGTGAGCGGCTGGTTGGTCTGCGGCTTGATCTCGCCGTCGACCTTGATCGCCGGAGGGAAACCCGCCGTGATGAAGAGGTCCGATCCCTTGCGCTCGACCATGCGGCGCAGGAGGTCCTGCATGAGCTTGATGCCCTGTTCGCGTTCCATGTGTCTCCTTGGCGCCAGCGGCCCCGACGGGTCAGCCGGCGGTCAGAATTCCTCCTTGTTCTGCGCCCTGAAGCGCGCCTCTTCCTTGGTGATGAGGCCCTTCTGCAGCAACTCCTTCAGGCACTGGTCGAGCGTCTGCATGCCGGCCGCCTGGCCAGTCTGGATGGCCGAGTACATCTGGGCGATCTTGCCCTCGCGGATCAGGTTACGGATCGCGGGCGTGCCGATCATGATCTCGTGGGCCGCGATGCGGCCGCCGCCGATGCGCTTGAGCAGCGTCTGCGAGATGACCGCGCGCAGCGACTCGGAGAGCATCGCGCGCACCATCTCCTTCTCGGCCGCCGGGAACACGTCCACCACGCGGTCGATGGTCTTGGCGGCGGAACTCGTGTGCAGCGTGCCGAACACGAGGTGGCCCGTCTCGGCGCCGGTGAGCGCGAGGCGGATCGTCTCGAGGTCGCGCATTTCGCCCACGAGGATCACGTCCGGGTCCTCGCGCAGGGCCGAGCGCAGCGCCTCGCTGAATCCGAGCGTATCGCGGTGCACCTCGCGCTGGTTGATCAGGCAGCGCTTCGACTCGTGCACGAACTCGATCGGGTCCTCGATCGTGATGATGTGGTCGGGCCGGTTGTCGTTGATGTAGTTGATCATGGCCGCAAGGGTCGTGGACTTGCCCGACCCCGTGGGCCCGGTGACCAGCACCAGGCCGCGCGGCTGCATGGAGATGTCCTTGAAGATCTTCGGCGCGTTCAGGTCGTCGAGCGACAGCACGACCGACGGGATGTTGCGGAACACCGCCGCCGCGCCGCGGTTCTGGTTGAACGCATTGACGCGGAAGCGCGCCAGCTTCGGAATCTCGAACGAAAAGTCGGTCTCGTAGAACTCTTCGTAAGCCTTCCGTTGCTTGTCATTCATGATGTCGTACACCATGCTGTGCACTTCCTTGTGCGTCAGCGGTGGCATGTTGATCCGCTTCATGTCGCCATCGACGCGGATCATGGGCGGAACGCCCGACGACAGGTGCAGGTCGGAGGCCTTGTTCTTGACGGCGAACGCCAGCAGCTGGGCAATGTCGACGGCCATCGAATATCCCTCTCGCCCGCGCGCCGGGTCCACGACCGGACGGCTCACGCGGGCCACCGCAGTATAGATCAGGCCCTCGGACCCCAATATGTTAACTGCTCCGCAGTTCTCGCCCGAGAAGCTGGCCGCCGTGCTGGCACGAATCGAGGCGGCAGCCCGCCGGGCCGGGCGCGACCCGGGGAGCGTCCGGCTGCTTGCCGTCAGCAAGCAGCAGCCCGCCGAGGCGGTCGCCGGGGCGGCGGATGCGGGGCAGCGCGAGTTTGGCGAGAACTACGTGCGCGAGGGCGTGACCAAGATCGAGGCGTTGCGCGATCGCGGGCTGACCTGGCACTTCATCGGCCAGATGCAGGCCAATAAGACCCGTGAAGTGGCGGAGCACTTCCAGTGGGTACACACGGTGGATCGCGAGCGCATCGCTACGCGGCTCGACGCCCAGCGCCCGCACTACGCCGGGCCGCTCGACGTGCTGGTGCAGGTGCGGCTGGGCGAAGAGCCGGGCAAGGGCGGCGTCGAGCCCGGCGACCTGCCCAGGCTCGCGGAATTCGTCGGGGGCCTGCCGCGGCTGCGGCTGCGCGGCCTCATGTGCATTCCGCCGCCGGTCACCGGCGAGGGCGCCCAGCGCGTGCCGTTCGCCCGGCTGCGCGAACTCCTCGAGGACCTCAACCGGCGCGGGCACCGGCTCGACACCCTCTCGATGGGCATGAGCGCCGACCTCGAGGCCGCGGTGCTCGAAGGCGCCACGATCGTTCGCGTGGGCACGGCCGTGTTCGGTCCACGCGACTGACCCGGAGACACACCGATGCATATAGCCTTCATCGGCGGCGGACACATGACGACCAGTCTCGTCGGCGGCCTGCGGGCTCGAGGCACCGCAGCACGGGACCTGTGCGTGTCCGACCCCGTGGCTGCCCAGCGCGACCGCCTGGAGTTCGACTTCGGCGTGCGCACGACACCCGCCAATGCCGAGGCCATCCGCGAGGCTGACCTGGTCGTGCTCGCCGTCAAGCCGCAGGACATGGCCGAGGCGGCGCAGAGCATCGCGGCGGAGCTCGCGACCCGGCGGCGCATCGTCGTGTCGATCGCGGCCGGCATCCGCGTCGCGAACCTGCTGCACTGGCTCGGCGGCGACACGCCCGTCGTCCGCACGATGCCGAACCGCCCGGCGCTGATCGGTGCGGGCATTACGGCGGCCTACGCTGGCCCGGGCATCGGCCACGCTGACCGGGCGGCGGTGGAGCGTGTGCTCTCGACGGCGGGCCCGCTCGTGTGGGTCGAGGATGAGTCACGGATGGACGTCGTCACCGCGGTCTCGGGCAGCGGCCCGGCGTACTTCTTCCTGCTGGTGGAGGCGCTCGAGGACGCCGGCGTGGCGCTCGGCCTGTCGCGCGACGTCGCCCGGCAACTGGCCGCGCACACCGCGCTCGGCGCGGGACGCATGGTGACCGAATCGTCCGATCCCCCGGCCAGGCTGCGCGAGCAGGTCACGTCGAAGGGCGGCACGACGGCCGCCGCGTTGGCGGTGCTCGAGAGCGCCGGCCTGCGTGAAATTTTTGCCGAAGCGATCGCCGCGGCAGCGCGGCGCTCCGCCGAACTCGCCGACCAGTTCGGCGCCCACCCCGAGCGCAAGTGACCCCGATGGCAGCCCTCCTCTTCATCCTCGACGCCCTCCTCACCCTCGTCGTGGTCGCGTTCCTGTTGCGATTGCTGATGCCCATCGTGCGTGCGGATTTCCGCAACCCGATCGGGCAGGCCGTCCTGCAGTTCACCAACCCCCTGGTGATGCCGCTGCGCAAGCTGTTGCCGCCTGCCGGGCGCGTCGACGTCGCGTCGGTGCTGGCGCTGCTCGCCGTGCAACTGGCGAAGACGGCGTCGCTGTGGCTGTTCGCGGGCGGCGGGCTGGCGCTGCTGCCGTTGCTGGTTGCCGCCATGCGCGACCTGGCGAGCACGGTGCTGCAGTTCTACTTCGTGGCCGTGCTCATCTACGCACTGCTGAGCTGGGTGGCACCGGGCGGCTACAGCCCCGGCGCCCAGTTGCTCCACCGCCTCTGCGAACCGCTGCTCGCTCCGCTGCGGCGCGTCATTCCGCCGATCGGCGGGCTCGACCTGTCAGCGCTGTTCGTCATGATCGGACTGCAGGCCCTGCAGATCCTGCTGCACTGAGGCAACGGCCTTGCCGGCGTTCCGCCGCGACGGAGCCGACCTGGTCCTCGACGTCCGGGTACAGCCTCGCGCGTCGCGCAGCGAGATCGCCGGCCTGCACGGCGAACGTCTGCGGATTCGGCTGCAGGCGCCGCCGGTGGACGGCAAGGCAAACGCCGCGCTCGTCGAGTTCGTGGCCGGCCTGTTCGCGATCCCGCGCGCTCGCGTGACGATCGAGCACGGCCTCGCCGGGCGCGACAAGCGCCTGCGGCTGCATGGCGTACCTTCCTTGCCGGCACCGCTCGAATCACTGCTCGGCGGCAAGTAATCCCCGCCACTGGTCGCCGGGTTGGACTATAGTGGTAGTCGCCAATCGCCGGGAAACACAGGGGGATACGACGATGCGACCGCGCGCCGCTCGATTTTTCTCTTGGCTCCTCGCCACCGCCCTCGTGGCGCTCGCCGGCTGCGGCAGCCCCGAGTCCAGCCAGCCGCGCCCTGCCGCGCCGAGCGAACCCACGCACCAGGTGTTCGGCGATTTCGAGGTGCACTTCAACGCACTTCGCACGGACGAGCTCGCGCCCGAGGTGGCGCGCGCCTACGGCATCGAGCGCAGCGCCAACCGCGTGATGCTCAACGTCTCGCTGCTGCGCCGCGACGCCGACGGACGCACCGCACCGGTCGACGGCACGGTCACCGCCGCCGCCCGCAACCTGAATGGCCAGCTGAAGAACCTCGAGATGCGCCGCGTCACGGAAGGCGCGTCGGTGTACTTCATCGGCGAGGTCGGCATCAGTGGCACCGAGATCCTGGTGTTCGACATCGAGGCCGCGCCGGCCGGCGCACCGGCCGCGTATTCGGTGCAGCTGAAGCGGGAGTTCGTCGCGGACTGATCGCTCCGGACCTGAAAAAAAAGGCTCCGGAGCGTTTTGCGCTGCGCGCAGATGTGCTATTTTCCCGTGCGCGAATGACTAACCGGGGCCAGCGGCCCGCGATTCATCCATCAGGAGACTTTAATGGCCAAGAAGAGTTCTGCACCGACCAAGTCCGACATCCTTGCTGCTATCTCCAAGGACACCGGGCTCTCGAAGAAGCAGGTCAGTGCCGTGTTCGACTCGCTGAACACCGTGATCAAGAAGAGCCTGAAGAGCAACGGCCTCTTCACGCTGCCGGGCCTCGCCAAGATGAAGGTCGTGAAGAAGCCCGCCACCAAGGCGCGCGAAGGCGTCAACCCGTTCACCGGCGAAAAGATGGTCTTCAAGGCCAAGCCGGCGAGCAAGAAGGTTCGCGTCATGCCCCTGAAGAACCTCAAGGGCTTCGTGAACTGATCCCACGATTTCCCGCCGGGGCGGCGTCACGCCGCCCCGGATTTCAGGCCAGTTCCCCCGACAAGAATTCCAGCACTGCCGCGCGCAGGTCACCGAGCCTGCCGTGGAAGAAGTGCTCCGCTCCCTCCAGCACCACGCATTGCGGCGGTGGCGAGTAATCGCCGACCCAGCGGCGCACCTGCGTCACGTCGACGAGTTCGTCGCGATCACCTTGCACGACGAGCCACGGACACGCGGGGCGCGGCACGGGCGCCACGATGATCCGCCCGACTGGCGGTGCCACGGTCACGAGCGCGCGCGGCGCCACCGACTGCGCGGCCTGCAACGCCACGGCTGAGCCGAACGAGAAACCCGCGAGCCACAACGCCTCGCAATTCCATCGCCGGCGCGCCCAGGCGCAGGCCGCGAGCGCGTCGTCGAGTTCGCCGGCACCACCGTCATAGGTCCCGGCACTACCGCCGACGCCGCGAAAATTGAAACGCACCGTCGGCACATCCAGTTCCTGCATCGCGCGCGCCAGCGTGTGCACCACCTTGTTCTGCATCGTGCCGCCATAGAGCGGGTGCGGGTGGCACACGACGCCGACGGCCACCGGCACGACGCCCGGCGCCGGGTCCTCGACGCGGGCTTCGAGCGGTCCGGAGGGCCCTTCGATGGTGGCGGGATGTGGCGGCGGCGGACGAAAGGACGACTGCACGCGCGGCTCCGTGGGATCGGGCCCGCAGTGTGCCAGAATCCCGGCTGACCCCACCGACGGCAGGAGATCACCCGTGCAACTGATGTCCTCGAGCTTCGGCCACCTGACGCGCATCCCGGAAGAGTTCGCCTTCGGCGTGCCGGACGCGGCGCAGCACCTGCGTCTCGGCCGCAACCGCAACCCCCACCTCTACTGGAGCGGCGTGCCCACCGGCACGAAGTCGCTCGTGCTGCTCTGCGTCGACACCGACGTGCCGACCCGCGCCGACGACGTGAACCAGGAAGGCCGTGTGGTGCCGGCGAGCCTGCCGCGCACCGACTTCTATCACTGGGTGATGGTGGACATTCCGGTCACGGTCCACGAGATCGCGGCGGGCGCGTGCTCGGACGGCATCGTGCCGCGCGGCAAGCAGTCACCGGCGGGTCCGGCCGGCGCGCGGCAGGGACTGAACGACTACACGCTGTGGTTTGCCGGCGACGCCGACATGGCGGGCCAGTACCTCGGCTACGAGGGCCCGTGCCCGCCGTGGAATGACGAGCTGCTGCACCACTACCACTTCGTGCTTTACGCGACCGATCTCGCGCGCTGCCCGGTCGAGGGCGCATTCACCGGCCAGCAGGTGCGCGCCGCGATCGCGGGACACGTGCTCGCCGAAGCGACGCTGACCGGCACCTACAGCCTGAACCCGGCGGTGCGCTGACTAGCGCAGGTCGACGAGTTCGACCTCGAAGACGAGCGTGGCGTTGCGCGGGATCACGCCTCCGCCGGCGCCACGCTCACCGTAGGCGAGCTGCGGCGGGATGACGAGGCGCCGCACGCCGCCGACGCGCATGCCCTCGACGCCCTGGTCCCAGCCGGCGATGACCTGCCGCGCACCGAGCGAGAAGCCGAACACGCGGCCGCGGTCACGCGAGGTGTCGAACTGGCGGCCCTTCGCCTCGGGTTGGGACGGATCGTAGATCCACCCCGTGTAGTGAACGTTGACGTACGAACCGGCCGCGGCCGCCGGGCCGGTGCCCACCACGATGTTGGTGATCTCCATGCGATCGACACCCGGCGGTGCCGGCTCGGGCTCGCTGCCCGAGCCGCAGCCGGCGAGTCCCGACAGGCCGGCCAAGGCGAGCGTCGCGGCGTACAGGAATGTTCGCAAGGCGGTGTTCCTCAGGGTGCGGCGTGAAGGTCGGGTGGACCGAGCACGAACACCACTCCCAGCACGACGAGGAACACGGCGAGCAGCGTGATCGTCACGAGCACCGGTCCGGCCTGCATCCGGGTCACGGCCAGGAAGTCGTCGATGTCATCGAGCCACTTGAGAAGGCGTTCCATACGGAGCCTGCCGCGTTTGGATTAAGTCAAGTCGTGCGGCGCGGACACATTAATATGATACCGCCGCCGCGAGATCACTTGGTGTCGTCGAAGGCACCGCGGGCCTTGTCGGCCCAGTTTTTGTAGCTGGAGACGCTGTAAAGCGCCTTGGAGATCACGGCCTGCCGGGAAGTCCGCCCCGGCTGCTGCCGGACCCGGTCCAGCCAGCCCGCGTAGGCTTCCCAGCCTTCGGAGGCCGCCCCGAACTTCAGCCGGCGCACGGCAGTGTCCGACAGCCCGTCGGTCCCCGGGGGGCCGTGTCGCGTGGGTGTGTCTTTCCGCTCGCTCATGAGTGTCATCGGTCGCCTGTGCGCAAAGCTACGGCAGCGCGTCCGGCGCGTCCGGTACTGGGTCACAGATGGGAGCGGTCAGGTGACGACGCGATAGCAGGGCTGGTAGTCGCCGGCGAGCTTCATGCGGCGCTGGCGCGCGAATGCCCCGAGCAGTGCGTCGAGCGGGCGCAGCAGGTCGGGATCGCCGTGGATCTCGAAGGGCCCGTGTTCCTCGATCAGCCGGATGCCCTGTTCCTTCACGTTGCCCGCGACGATGCCGGAGAACGCGCGGCGCAGTTCCGCCGCGAGGCGGTGCGGCTCCATGCCGCGGCGGATCTCGAGCGATGCCATCGCCGCGTGAGTCGGCTCGAACGGCTTCTGCAATTCGTGCGGGATGCCGAGCAGCCAGTTGAAGTTGTAGGCGTCGCTGCGCCGGCGGCGGAACTCGCGCACCGCGTCCATGCCACGCAGCATCTCCCGCGCCACCTCGGGCGGGTCGTCGAGCACGATGCGGTAGCACTGCCGCGCGACCGGGCCGAGCGTCGCCACCAGGAACTCGTCGATCTGGCGAAAGTAGTCGGCGCTGCCGGCCGGCCCGGTGAACACCACCGGGAACGGCTGCTCGACGTTCTGCGGATCGAGCAGGATGCCGAGCAGGTAGAGGATTTCCTCGGCGGTGCCCGCGCCGCCCGGGAACACGACGATGCCGTGGCCGGTGCGCACGAATGCCTCGAGGCGCTTCTCGATGTCGGGCAGGATCACCAGCTGGTTGACGATCGCGTTCGGCGGCTCGGCCGCGACGATGCCCGGCTCGGTGAGGCCCACGTAGCGGCCGTCGCGGATGCGCTGCTTCGAGTGCCCGATGGTGGCGCCCTTCATCGGGCCCTTCATCGCGCCCGGGCCGCAACCGGTGCAGACGTTGAGGCCGCGCAGGCCGAGTTCGTAGCCCACCTTCTTGGTGTAGTCGTATTCCTCGCGGCTGATCGAGTGGCCGCCCCAGCAGACCACGAGGTCGGGGCGCACGCGGGGCTTCAGGAGCCCGGCATTGCGCAGGACGCGGTACACGGCGTTGGTGATGCCCGCGGAGTCGTTGAGCTCGACGCTGCCGTGCTCGTACACCTCGCCGTGGATGTAGAGCACGTCGCGCAGCACCGCGAACAGGTGCTCCTGGATGCCACGGATCATGCGGCCGTCGACGAACGCGCTCGCCGGCGCGTTGCGCAGGTCGAGCTTGATGCCCCAGGCCTTGCGCTCGATGAAGATCTCGAAATCGTGGTAGCGCTCGAAGATCACCCGCGCGTCGTCGGTCTCACCGCCACTGTTCAGCACGGCGAGCGAGCAGCGGCGGAACAGGCCGTAGAGACCGCCGCGCGAGGAGTCGAGCAGGCGGTCGACCTCCTGCTGCGACAGGTTCTCGAGGCTGCCGGTCGGCGTCACCCGTGCGTCGATGGAGTCCTGCTCCTCGACCGGCGGCACCGACACCTCGACGTGGCGCATCACGGCCGGATCTCGATCGGGATGCCGATGCGGGTGCGCTGCCAGATGTCGACCATGGCCGCATTGCTCACCGCGATGCAGCCGTCGGTCCAGTCGCGGGTGGCGTAGTACTCGGGCGGCTTGCGCGGCACGTTCGGCTGGCCGTGGATCATGATCAGGCCGCCCGGCCGCAGGCCCTCGGCACTGGCGCGAGCGCGGTCGGCCTCGTTCGGGTAGGAGACCTCGACCGAGAGGAAGAACTCGCTGCGCGGGTTGCGGCGCGAGAGGTGATAGACGCCTTCGGGCGTGCGGAAATCCCCCTCGTACTGCTTGTGGCCCTTCGGGCTCAGGCCGAGCTTGACCGGGTACTCCGCGATCACCTGGCCGCGGCTCAACAGCAACAGGCGGCGCGCGCCCTTCTCGATCAGGATGCGGTCGGCCATCAGCGAGCGGGTGGCCACCGCCGGCAGTGAGGGGCCGCTGCCCGTCGCGTTCGCTCCGGCGTCGAGGCTCGAGATGGAACTGAACGCGAGCGTCGCGGCTGCGGGCGGCACGGACGACATGTGGCTCGAGACGGAATCGAATGCGGGCCCGGCGACCGGGGCCGCCGACGGTGCCGGCGCTACGGGCACGTCCGGCGTCGTTGCCGCGGGCGCCACAACGACCGGCGGCGCACTCGAGACGGACGTGAAGTTCTGGCCGCTCGCATGCGCGGCGAAGCCGAGCAGCAGCGTCGCTGACAGGCCGAGGATGTAGGCACGGAGTTCCATCGGGCGCCGATTATAGTGTCCGCCGCGCGCCTGGGACGGGAACTGCTCGAAAAAACGAGGCGGCCCGTGGGCCGCCTCCGGAGTGCGCGCCGCGCCCGCTTTGGGCGCCCCGGGTCATCAGGTGGCCGGCGGGAAGTCCGGCCCGTGCGCGCGGGGAAACCGCTCGTGCGGCGTCAGCCGCACTTCGAATCGCCGCAGTTCAGGCACGTCATGCAGCCATCCATCATGACGACGGCCGCCGTGCTGCACTTCGTGCAGAGCTGCGCGCCCTGCGGGTAGTGGCTCTTGGCGAACGCGTCCTGCTGCTTCTGCCGCGCCTCGTACTCGGTGCGCTTCTCCTCGATGAGCTTGCGGCGGTGCTCGTCCATCTCCGGGTCGCGCAGCAGGCCGATCATCTGCAGGTGCTTCTCGATGACGTGGCCCAGCTCGGCGATGATCGAAGGCATGAACTTGCCGCCGGCCTGCCAGTAGCCGCCGCGCGGGTCGAACACGGCCTTCAGCTCCTCGACGAGGAACGTGACGTCGCCGCCCTTGCGGAACACGGCCGAAATGATGCGCGTCAGCGCGACGATCCACTGGAAGTGGTCGAGGTTCTTCGAGTTGATGAAGATCTCGAACGGCCGCCGCTGCTCGTGCTCGGTGCCCTCGTTCAGCACGATGTCGTTGATGGTCACGTACATCGCGTGGTCGGACACCGGTGTCTTGATCTTGTAGGTCGAGCCGACCAGCATCTCCGGACGCTCGAGCTTCTCGTGCATCCAGATGACCTTGGCGTCACGCGGCTCGACGAGCGTCTCGTCACGCTTCGCCTCGGCCTTTTCCTCGACCTTGTCGCCGGGCTTCACCACCCGGTATTTCACGATCTTCCTGTCGATCTTCTGCGCGCTCATTGCTTCTCTCTCTCCGCCTCGCCGGGCAAGCGCCGCGGCAGGGCCTCAGAACTTGCCGTAATAGCCTTCCTTCAGGGCGTCGAACAGGTTCGCGGCGGTGTGCATCTCGCCGTCGTACTCGATCTGCTCGTCGCCCTTCAGGGACACCTCGGTGCCGTCGTCGAGGGTGAACACGTAGGTGGTGTTCTTGAGGTCCTCTTCCTTGACCAGCACGCCCTGGAACGCCTCCGGGTTGAAGCGGAACGTTGTGCAGCCCTTGAGGCCCTGCTCGTGCGCGTAGAGGTAGATGTCCTTGAAGTCGTCGTAGCGGTAGTCCGTCGGGACGTTCGCCGTCTTCGAGATCGAGGAGTCGACCCACTTCTGCGCCGCCGCCTGGATGTCCACGTGCTCGCGCGGCGTGATGTCGTCGGCGGTCGTGAAGTACTCGGGCAGCTTGTCAGTCGCGGTGGTGCCGCCCGGCATCGCGCTGCGGTTGATGAGCTCGCGGTAGGCCAGCAGTTCGAAGGAGAACACGTCGATGCGCTCCTTGGTCTTGCGGCCCTCGCGGATCACGTTGCG
>JAGVUU010000220.1 GCA_019136105.1 Gammaproteobacteria bacterium | reverse complement strand
ACCCGCTGGCACGACAACGACCACTACGGCCACGTCAACAACGTGGTCTATTACGCGTACTTCGACACGGCCGTGAACGGCTTCCTGATCGAGGCGAGCGGCACCGACATCCGCGACCTGCCGGCGATCGGCATCGTGGCCGAGACGAGCTGCCGCTTCCTGCGCGAGCTGTCGTTCCCGGACACCGTGTGGGCCGGGCTCGCGCTCGAGAAGCTTGGGCATTCGAGCGTCATCTACCGCATCGGCCTGTTCCGCAACGGCGAGACCGAGCCTGCGGCGATCGGCCGGTTCGTGCACGTGTACGTGGACGCGCAGACGCGCCGGCCGGTGCCGGTGCCCGCGCAGGTCCGGGCCGCGCTCTCGGCCCTGCAGTAGCGCTAAGACTCCAGGATTTCCTTGCCCTTCTGGATCGCCAGCGCGCCGCTGCGCACCACCTCGAGCACCTCGCCGAATGCGGAGATCTCGGCGACGAACCGGTTGATCTCGGCCTCGTTGCTGGTGAGTTCGATGGTGAAGCTGTCGGCGGCGTCCCACAGCACGCGGCCGCCGGCCTTCTGGGTCGCCGACCACAGCTTGCCCACCTGCGTCGCCCTGGCCTTCACCTTCACCAGCAGCAGCTCGCGCTCGAAGTGCTCCTCGCGCGTGACGTCCTCGACGTCTACCACGTCCACCAGTTTCAGCAGCTGGTTGGAGATCTGCTGGATGACCGCGTCACTGCCGGTGGTCACCAGCGTGAGGCGCGAGACCGTGGGGTCGTCCGTCGGCGCGACGCTCAACGACTCGATGTTGTAGCCGCGGGTGGAGAACAGGCCCGCCACCCGGGTCAGGGCGCCGACCTCGTTCTGCAGCGTGACCGAAATGATGTGTCGCCTGCCTTGCACGGTGAGCCTGCCTGCGGACCGATGCCGCGCTGATCCGTAACCCACTGACTCCGTTGGGCTTTTCGGCCCGCCGGAGGAGCCTCGCGCCGGACCCAGCATAGGTGAAGCACCGGAGGGCTGCCAGATGGACGCTGCCCGAGGCTGCTGCTAGTCTCGTTTGCAGCGCAACATGAACGCAAGTGCCGTCGCACGGCAGGAAGTCGTCGTGAAACACGCCAAAGCCGCCGCGGGCCCCGCCCCGCACCCGAAAGCCGGCCAGGCCATGACCGGCGCCGAGATCATCGTGCAGGTGCTCGCCGACGAGGGCGTGGACACCATCTTCGGCTACAGCGGCGGCGCCATCCTGCCGACGTACGATGCGGTCTTCCGCTGGAACCAGGCGCAGGACGAACGCGGCGGCAAGCAGCACATCCCGCTGATCGTGCCGGCGAACGAGCAGGGCGCAGGCTTCATGGCCGCCGGTTACGCCCGCGCCAGCGGGCGCGTCGGCGTCTGCATGGTGACGTCGGGCCCGGGCGCAACCAACACGGTGACGCCGGTGCGCGACTGCGCGGCCGACTCCGTGCCGATCGTGGTGATCTGCGGCCAGGTGCCCACCGCCGCGATCGGCACCGACGCGTTCCAGGAAGCACCCGTGCCCAACATCATGGGCGCGGTCGCGAAGCACTGCTTCCTGGTCACCGATCCGGCGCGCCTCGAGGCCACCGTGCGCACGGCGTTCGAGATCGCGCGCACCGGCCGGCCCGGCCCCGTCGTCATCGACGTGCCGAAGGACGTGCAGAACTGGCAGGGCGTGTTCAAGGGCGAAGGCCACCTCGAGGTGCGCGGCTACCGCCAGCGCATGGACCAGATGAGCGGCAACTCGCTGACCGGCGAGCAGTGCGAGGCGTTCTTCGCCAGGCTCGCGCAGGCGGAGCGGCCGCTCATCTACGCGGGTGGCGGCGTCATCCACGGCGAGGCGTCCGGGGCACTGCGCAAGTTCGCGACCGACCTCGGCATTCCGGTGGTGACCACGCTGATGGGCATCGGTGCGTTCGACACCACGCACCGGCTGTCGATGCGCATGCTCGGCATGCACGGCACCGCGTTCGCGAACTACGCGGTGGACGACTGCGATTTCCTGATCGCCCTCGGCGCGCGCTTCGACGACCGCGTGGCCGGCGTGCCCGCGCGCTTCGCCAGGAACGCGAAGTGCATCGCGCACATCGATGCCGATGCCTCCGAGATCAACAAGGTGAAGCGCGTGCAGTGGAGCCACGTGGGCCTGCTGCCG
Source organism: Gammaproteobacteria bacterium (assembly GCA_019136105.1). Lineage (GTDB taxonomy): Bacteria > Pseudomonadota > Gammaproteobacteria > Steroidobacterales > Steroidobacteraceae > RPQJ01. Next base: position 1,114 of record JAGVUU010000220.1, on the reverse strand, counting down.
CCGGCGCTCGAGGCGCTCGGGGCATACGCGCGCCGCAGCGCCTTCGCGCGCGACTGGTCCGCGTGGCACCAGCACCTCGACGGGCTCCGCACGCGCCACGCCATGGCCTACGACCGCGACAGCGAGCTGATCCAGCCGTACTACGTGATCGAGGAACTCAACCGCCACACGCAGGGCAAGGCGATCATCGCCACCGGCGTCGGCCAGCACCAGATGTGGGCGGCGCAGTATTTCGATTTCCGCGAGTCGCGCCTGTGGCTCACCTCGGGCAGCATGGGCACGATGGGTTTCGGCCTGCCGGCGGCGATCGGCGCGCAGTTCGCCCACCGCGACCGGCTCGTGATCGACATCGATGGCGATGCCAGCATCCGCATGAACCTGGGCGAGCTCGAGACCGTGACCACCTACGACCTGCCCATCAAGGTCGTGGTGCTGAACAACTTCGGCGACGGCATGGTCAAGCAGTGGCAGAAGCTGTTCTTCAAGGGCCGCCACGCCGCGAGCGACAAGTCGCTGCACAAGAAGGACTTCGTGAAGGCCGCGCAGGCCGACGGGTTCCCGTTCGCCGTGCGCCTCGACCGCAAGGCGGACGTGCCGCGCGTGGTGAAGGAGTTCATCGAGTTCCCGGGCCCGGCGTTCCTCGAGGTGATCATCGACACCGAGGCGGGCGTCTATCCGATGGTCGGCCCGGGCCAGGCCTACGACGAGATGATCACCGGCGACTTCATCGCGGCACGTAACCCGCAGGGCTCGAAGGAAGCCGACGCGTCGGAGATGTTCTAGAAAATAGGGGACATTCACCGATTTTTCCGGGCTACCGAAAAATCGGTGAATGTCCCCTATTTGCTGCGGGATACTGGCCGGCATGCGATCCGCAGCTGCAAGCCCGACCTTCGCCGACGCCGCGCGCTTCTGGCTGAAGCTGGGCTTCATCTCGTTCGGCGGGCCTGCGGGCCAGATCGCGATCATGCACCGCGAGGTGGTGGAGCGGCGCCAGTGGCTCGGCGAACGCGATTTCACTGGCGCGCTCAACTTCTGCATGCTGCTGCCGGGGCCCGAGGCGCTGCAGCTCGCAATCTACCTCGGCTGGAGGCTGCACGGATTTCGCGGCGGC
>JAGVUU010000198.1 GCA_019136105.1 Gammaproteobacteria bacterium | reverse complement strand
GCCCGCCGACGCGTCTTCGCGATCCGGATGGCCGGCATCGCGAACAGGTGCCACGCCCAACCGGAATTGGCCATGACGTGCACGACGTCCACCTGCGCCGTGGCCCGCCACAGTTGCATCAAATACGGGACCAGCCTGAACAGCGCCCGCAGCATCGGGATACGGCCGATCCACGCCGGCCGATAAGGCGCGTTCGTCTGGACGAGTGGCACCGACAGCCCCTCGGCCGTGAGCAACTGCCGCAGCTGCCGGGTCTGGTTGGCCATTCCGCCCGCCGGAGGTGGCAGCGGGCCCACCAGCAGCACGCGCAGCTCCGTCATGCCCCTGCCCTCGAACGCGGCACCAACGCCTCGTAGACCGGGATGTAGCGCGCGACGCTCGCGCGCCAGTTGCGCTGCTGTTCGACGAAGCGTCGGCCGCTGGCCCGAATCTCGTCCCACTGCGCACGCGCGCCCAGCACTTCGCGTACCGTGCGTGCAAGGGCCGCGGGATCTTCCGGCCGGAACAGTCGCCCGGTGACGCCGTTCTCGATCAGTTCGCGGTGTCCGCCCACGTCGGACGCGATCAGCAGCCGTCCCTGGGCCATCGCCTCGAGCGGCTTGAGCGGGGTCACGGTCTCGGTGAGACGCATGGACTTGCGAGGGTAGACCAGCAGGTCGACCAGGCTGTAATAGCGTGAGACCTCCGCGTGCGGCACGCGACCGGCGAAGATCACGCGGTCGGCGATCCCGAGGCGCTGGGCCTGCTGCTGCAGGCGTGACTCCTCGAACCCTCCACCCACCAGCAGTACGCGCAATCGCGGTTCGAACCTCACGATGTCGGGCACGGCGGCGAGCAGTGTGTCGAGGCCCTCGTACGCGTAGAACGACCCCAGGAATCCGAGCGTCACTGCGTCCGTCAAGCCGAGCCGGGACTGCAACTCCGGGTCCGGCGCACCGATCAGCGGGAACGCCTCCGGATCGACTGCATTGGGAATCACGGTGACGCGGTCCGCAGCCACGCCGCGCGACAGGATGTCGGCACGCAGGCCCTCGCAGATCGTAGTCACGGCGTCGGCGCGCTTCAGCGTCCACGTTTCCAGCGCCCGCGACATCCGGTAGCGGAGGCTGCCTTCGGCGGTCGTGCCGTGGTCCACCGCAGCGTCTTCCCACGACGCCCGCATCTCGTAGACCACCGGCAGAGCGGCCGCACGTCCGGCCTGCAGCGCCGCAATTCCGTTCAGGCACGGCGAGTGGGCGTGCAGCACGTCGGGGCGGGTTCGCGCGATGACCTGCTCGAGCCGCCGACGCGTGTCGTGGATGACCGCCCACTGGTTCAGCAGCGGCCAGCTGCGCCAGCCACCCTGCGGCACCTGCGTGCGGAAGAAGTGGAATCCGTCCACGTCCTCCTCCTCCGCCGTGGTCCCGTAGTGCTTGGTCGTCGTAAGTTGCAGGGTCTCCCAGCCGATCCGGCGCTGCTCCCGGAGAATGGCCAGCGTGCGAAAGGTGTAGCCGCTGTGCAGCGGCACCGAGTGGTCGAGGATGTGGAGGACCCTGAGCGTCATCCCGCCTTTCGCTCCGGTTGCCGGCCCTCGCCGCTCATCACGTTGCGCACGAACGACTCGAACATGAGCAGCGTCCAGAGCGGCGCGCTGTAGTCGCGCCGGCCCGATTCGTGCGCGTCGACCAGGTGCTCGAGCAGCTTGCGGTCGAAAATGCCGGTCGCCGCGAGGGTCTCGCCCAGGATGCCGTCGCGCATGCGCTGGCGCAGCGGGCCGCGGAACCAGCGCGCGAGCGGCACCGCGAAACCCATCTTGGGCCGGTACATGATCTCGTGCGGCAGGTACGGCTCCATCGCCTTCTTCAGCACGTACTTGCCTTCCTGGCCCTGCAGCTTGATCGAATTCGGCAGCGACGCGAGCCACTCGACCAGCGGGTGGTCCATCAGCGGCTCGCGCACCTCGAGCGAGTGCGCCATGCTGGCGCGGTCCACCTTGGTGTTGATGTCGCCCACGAGGTAGGTCTTGAGGTCGAGGTACTGAACGAGGGCCAGGGCATCGTCGGTGCCCGAGCGGGCCGCGTGGCGCTCGAATACCTCGTTCACGCGATAGCCGCCGAGCCGGCCGCGGAAGGCCGGCGAGAACAGCTGGCTGCGCAACGGCTCGCGGATGATCGAGACGGTGTGCAGGTAGGCTTCGACGCTGGTCCGCGCGATCGCCTCGAAGGTGGTCTTGGCGCGGAACACGCGCGGCGCCCAGTCCGCCTTGGGGTACAGGCGCCCGAGCAGGCCGAACACCGGCCGCCGCACGCCGAGCGGCAGCGTCGCGCGCAGGCGCTCCTCCATCAGGTGCATCCTGTAACGCCGGTAGCCCGCGAAGTTCTCGTCGCCGCCATCCCCCGAAAGTGCCACCGTGACGTGCTTGCGCGCTAGCTGGCAGACGCGGTAGGTGGGGATCGCGGAGCTATCGGCATACGGCTCGTCGTAGATCCCGGCCAGCCGGTCCACGAGGTCGAAGTCGTCGCTCGCCACGCGCTCGACGAAATGGCGGGTCCGGTAGCGGTCGGCCACCAGCTGCGCAAAGCGCGTCTCGTCGAACGCCGGGTCGTCGAAGGCGATCGCGCAGGTATTGACCGGCTCCTGCGCGACGCGCGCCATGGTCGCCACCACCGCGCTCGAGTCCACGCCGCCCGAGAGGAAGGCGCCGAGCGGCACCTCCGAGATCATGCGCAGGCGAATCGACTCCTCGAGGCGGCGGTTCAGCTCCTCGCAGGCTTCTTCGAGCGTGATGGCACTCGCGAGCGTGAAGCGCACGTCCCAGTATTCGACCGGCTCGGGCACCGGCTGCCCGCGCCGCACGGTGAGCCGGTGCGCCGGTGGCAGCTTCTTCGTGCCAGCGAAGATCGTGCGCGGCTCGGCGGCATAGCCGAGCGCGAAGTACTCCTCGACGGCGCACGGGTCGATCTCGCGACCGAGGCCCGGGTGGACGAGCAGCGATTTGAGCTCGGAGCCGAACAGCAGCGTGCCGTCGGGCAGCACGGCGTAGTACAGCGGCTTCACGCCGAGCCGGTCGCGCGCCATGAACAGCGTCTCGCGGTTGCGATCGTAGAGCGCGAACGCGAACATGCCGCGGAAGCGCTCCACGCAGCGTTCGCCCCACGCCTCCCAGGCGTGGACGATCACCTCGGTGTCGCTGCGGGTGTGGAACACGTGTCCGAGCGCCTGCAGCTCGGGGATCAGCTCCTGGTAGTTGTAGATCTCGCCGTTGAACACCACCACCACCGAGCCGTCCTCGTTGTAG
>JAGVUU010000017.1 GCA_019136105.1 Gammaproteobacteria bacterium | reverse complement strand
TCTGGGCTTCGCGCTCAGGCACCGAGAACAACATGCAGTACAGCCGGCCGACGAAGGACACGGACCGCATCAGCTACAAGCTGAACGCGCGCGAGTCGAACGCGATCAAGCACACCGTGCCGATGGGCGACCTGCTGATGCTCACGGCCGGCGGTGAATGGCGCATCGATTCGCAGAATACCGATGCGCTGACGCCGAACAGTGTCGCTCCGCGTGCGCAGTCCTATGTCGGCGCGTCCAACGTCCAGCCGGTGTCGACGAAGATCGCCACGCTGTACGCGCAAGACCGCGGCGGCCGGGTGATGTCGATCGAGTACGACGACACACGCAAGGGCTACGTGCCGGTCGACAAGAGCGTGATGGCGCCGCACCTCTTCGACTATGACTACACCGTCGTGGACCTGGGGTTCTCGCGCGCACCGGTGCCCGTGCTGTGGGCGGTGCGCGACGACGGCGTGCTGCTCGGGATGACCTATCTTCCCGAGCATGACATCTACGCCTGGCACCAGCACACAACGGATGGCCTTTTCGAATCCGTCGCGGTGGCGCCGCGCGGCATCGACGACGATGCGTACTTCGTCGTGAAGCGCACGATCAACGGGCAGCCCGTTCGCTACATCGAACGGCTCACGCCGCGCCGATTCACTACCGTCGACGAGGGGTTCTTCGTCGACGCCGGGCTTACGTACTCGGGCACCGCGGCCGACACGATCAGCGGGCTGTGGCATCTGGTCGGCGAAGAGGTGTCCATCCTCGCCGACGGGGGCGTACACCCGACACGCACGGTGGCGGCCGACGGCACGATCACGCTGGACTACGAAGCCGAGCTCGTGCACATCGGCCTGCCCTACACGGCCGACCTGCAGACGCTGCCGCTCGCGATGGAGACTGAGGCCGCTTTTCAGGGCACGCGCAAGAACGTGAGCAAGGTGCACGTCCGGCTCTCCCGCAGCTCCGGGGTCTTCGCCGGCCCGTCGGCGGACACGCTGGTCGAGCTGAAGCAACGCGGTGACGAACCGATGGGCGACCCGCCCGCGCTGCTGAGTGGCATCTACGAGATCCCGATCCGCGGGTCGTGGAGCGACGAGGGCCAAGTGTGGCTGCGCCAGGCGAACCCGCTCCCGCTCATGGTGTCGGCGATCGTGCTGGAGGTGGTCAGCGGTGGCTAAGATCAGACTGGCCGAGCATGCGGACGTGGAGGCCGTCGTCGAGCTGGGTGCGATGCTGCACGCGGAGAGTCCGACGTACAGCCCGTATCCCTACAGCCGGCAGAAGGCCCGAGCGGTCGCGCGGTCCTGCATCGGTTCGCTGCTCGCCCCGTCGGCGGACAGCGTGCTGTTCGTGGCGGACGAGGGCGGGGAGGTCATCGGCATGCTGGGCGGCTATCTCACCGAGGGGCTTTTTGTCGACGGCATGCTCATCGCGTCCGACTACACGTTCTTCGTACGCCCAGACCGGCGGGGTACAATGGTCGCTCCGCGGTTGCTGATCGCGTTCGAGCAGTGGGCGAAGGGCATGGGCGCCACGCACATCTATCCGAGCGTGAGCACACGGATCGATGACGAGCGCATCGTCGCCTTCTACGCGGCGATGGGCTACCAGCACACCGGGCACAACTTGGCGAAAAGGATCGGATGATGGGTGCAGAAGCACTTTTCGGGGCGCAGGTACTCGGGAGCGTGATGGGCGCCGGCGGCGCGTACAGCTCCGCCGCGGGTGCCAAAGCCGGCTACAAGGCCCAGGCCGCGATCGCGCGCAACAACGCGAAGTACATGGAATGGGAGGCGCAGGACGCGCTGGTGCGTGGGCAGCGGGCGGAGCAGCGCGTGCGCGCCAACACGACCGCGCTCAAGTCCCGGCAACAGGCCATGCTCGCCGCGCGGGGGCTCGACGCCGGGTACGGGAGCGCGCTTTCCATCCTGACGGACACGGACTTCATGGGTGAGATGGACGCCCTGACGGAGCGCGGCAACGCGGCGCGGGAGGCATGGGCGAAGCGCGAGCAGGCCCGCGGCGCACTGGCCGATGCGGCGAACCTGCGGCAGGCCGCGAGCGAGATCAGCCCGTTCCGCGCCGCGGCGACCTCGCTGATCACCAGCGCACCGGCGGTCGCGTCGTCGTGGTCCGGCACGAAATGGGCCGGCGAGACGAAGACGACCTCGTGGAATCCGTACTCGCCGATCGGCAACGACAGGTGGTAAGACATGGCTGAAATCCCGCTCTACGATCGCAACGTCGCTTCTCCGGGCGCCCTGCCGGGTGTGCGGCAATCCTCCGTCGCCTCGCCGGGGCTGCTCGCGCGTCCGGGCGCCGAGGTGCAGGAGACCGGCCAGGCCATCCAGCGCTCGGCTGCCGGGTTTCAGCGCCTGCAGAAGGAAGAGCAGGAGAAAGAGGATCTCGACCGCGTGATGACGGCCGAGGCCGGCGTGCTGTCGGAATTCAGCGAGTACCGCAACTCTGTGCGCGAGACGCGCCGCGGAGTGAACGCGGCCAACCTCGGCAAGGACACCGCGGAGTGGTGGAACAAGAAGCTGGGCGAGTACACGCAGACGATGTCCGACCGGCAGCGCGCGGCATTCCAGCAGCGACTGCAGCGCGTGCGCTTGTCGGCCGTCGAGAACATGGCCGACTTCGAAGCCGGCGAGTTGCGAACGCAGCGCGAGCTGTCGCGCACCGCGGCGACGGCCGCCGCGATTACGGACGCCGTAGGCTACGTCGGGACCGCGCAGCAGGCCGGCATGATCAACGACGCCAAGGGGCGCATCCTGGGTGCGCTGCGCGCTGCCGCTGCGACGGAAGGGTGGAACACCGAGCACGAGGCGTTGAAAACGCGGGAAGCGCTGCACAACCTGCACACCCAAGTGCTGCAGAGACTGGCGGCCGACGAGGGCGGGGCGGAGAAGGTCGCCGCGTACTTCGAAGCGAACAAGGGCGAGATGGACCCGGCCGCGTCCGACAAATTGTTCGAGCTGGTCGGCCAGGCCAAGGCCCGTGACAAGGCGGCGTCCGCGGTCGACACCCTGCTCGCGGGGGCCAAGACCGAAGGCGAGGGCCTGGAGTGGATACGGCAGAACCTCGAGGGGGAGGCGCGCGAGCAGGCGCGGCTGCGCTGGCGCGAGCACTGGGCCGACATGTCCCAGGCCGAGCAGCGCACGCAGGCCCAGTACACCGACCAGTTCTATGCGCAGCTTGCGCAGCGCGGCTCCATCAGCCGCGTCGATCCGGCCATCCTGCAGCGGATGGACCCGAAGGTGTTGGTCTCCGAGCGGCGCGTCGCCGAGGATCGGGCGCGCGTC
>JAGVUU010000125.1 GCA_019136105.1 Gammaproteobacteria bacterium | reverse complement strand
TCGCGCTCTCGGTCGCGATGCGGATGTCCTCCGCGATGCGCTGGTCGGGATTGTCGTGCCGGCCTTCGCTGAACTGCAGGCGGTAGTGGCGTCCGTCCTGGAGCCAGCGCCCCACCAGCCGCTCGGTCAGCCACGCGCGCCAGTCGAGTTGCAGCGCGCGCTTCACCATCAGGTGTGCCGCAGTGACGGCGATCGAAAGCAGGAAGATGAGCGCGAACACCGCGACCTGGACCAGCACGCCGCTCGCGGTACGCTGTTCGAGTGCGTCGAAGAGGGCCCGGTTCCAGTAATTGAGCCAGACGGCTAGGCCCACCTGGGCGAGCGTCAGGAGGAACAGCACCAAGGCCGCGCCGCGGACCTTGCGGCGCCGTTCGCAGCTCCAGTACGGGCCGAACAGGCGCCACAGGTCTCGCATGGTGCGCCGGTGCACCGGCGTCGCACTGGACCCCGGGAGTCGGCCCGACGGCGCGGCGGGGGGCGAATTGGACTCCATGCTCTGCCGGAGTCTACGCGAACGGCCGGCCCGGGACCGTGAGCAGCGGCACGCCGGCGCCTACCCGGCTGGAATCGGTTGCCAGGCCCGGAACTGCCGCACCTCGTCTTCGATCCCGGCGATCGCGCATCAAGGCTCTCCTCCCCGCGCGGCGCTCCGCGCCGAAACCGGCGCCCGGCGCGCGGCGAACAAGCGGTTGCTCGTCAAGCGTCACGGGTCCGCTGCACATGAAGCCGGAAGGCCAGGGAACGGTGGTGCTGCTCGTCGAAGACCACCTCGACATCGCCGAGTCGGTGGCGGAGTACCTCGAGATGCGCGGTTATGCGATCGACCACGCCGCCGACGGAGTGACCGGCCTGCACCTCGCAGTCACGAACCACTACGATGTCATCGTCGCGGACGTCATGCTGCCCGGCCTCGACGGCGTGTCGCTGTGCCGCCGCCTGCGCGTGGACGCGCGGCGCGACACGCCGCTGCTGATGCTGACCGCACGCGACACGCTCGAGGACAAGCTCGTCGGGCTCGATGCCGGTGCCGACGATTACCTCGTCAAGCCGTTCGAGATCCGCGAGCTCGAGGCGCGCATCCGCACGCTGCTGCGCCGCCAGCGCGGGGCAGTGGTCGCCGAGACGCTGCGCATCGCCGACCTCGAGCTCGACCTGGCGACGATGCAGGTGAAGCGGGGCGGCCAGCCGATCCGCCTGATGCCGATCGGCCTGCGGCTGCTGACGGTGCTGATGCGCGCCTCGCCCCGCGTCGTGAGCCGGCAGCAACTCGAGCGCGAGGTCTGGGGTGACGTGCTGCCGGATTCCGACACGCTGCGCAGCCACCTGTACGCGCTGCGCAAAGCGATCGACAAGCCGTTCGCGCGGCCGCTGCTGCACACGATCCCCGGGGTCGGCTATCGCCTGGCCGCTTGCGATGCCGCATAGCCGCGGCATCGGCGCCCGGCTCGGGCGCGCGTTCCTCATCCAGGGCGCGTTCATCGGCGTGGCCGCGCTGGTCGGTGTGTTCATCGCCGGGCTGCTGCTCGAGGGACTGCTCATCCGCCAGGCCCTGCGTGACGAGGCGGGGCACTTCTGGAACCAACGGGCCGCGCAGCCTGGCTTTGCGCTGCCGAGCACGCACAACCTCACCGGCTACATGGGAAACGCGCCGCCTTCGCTGCAGGCGCTCGGCCCCGGCTACCATCCCTGGAAGTGGGAAGATGCGGAGTTCCTCGTGTACGTCACCGAGCGCGACGGACAGCGTCTCTACCTGGCGTTCGACCGCAGCGGCGTCGGCCGTCTCGCGGCCTACTACGGGCTGGCGCCGCTCGCGATCGTGCTGCTCGTGCTGTACCTCTCGACGTGGCTCGGCTACCGGCTGTCGCAACGCGCGCTGTCGCCGGTCATCGCGCTCGCCCGCGAGGTGCGCCAGCTCGACCCGAAGTCGCCCGACCCCGCCGCCTTCACCGGCGACCGCGTGGCCGGCCGGGCCGACGACGAGATCCGGGAACTGGCGGATGCCCTTGCCTGGTTTGCCCAGCGCCTCAACGAACTCGTCGAACGCGAGCGCAACTTCACGCGCGACGCGAGCCACGAGCTGCGCAGCCCGCTCACGGTGATACGCACTTCGGCGGAGACGCTGCTCGCGGACGCCGGGCTCGGTGACGCCGGGCGGCGCGCGGCGGAGCGCATCCGTCGCGCTGCGCGCGACATGGAGGAACTCACCGCCTCCTTCCTGCTGCTCGCGCGCGAGACCGGGGACGGCCTGCCGGTGGAACCGGTGAGCGTCAACGAGGTGGTCGCGACCGAACTCGACCGCGCACGGCCGCTGGCCGAGGGCCGTCCGGTCGAACTCGAGTTCCAGGCGGCGTGCCGGCTCGTCGTGCAGGCACCGGAGAAAGTGCTGTCGGTGCTGGTCGGCAACCTGCTGCGCAACGCGGTGGCTTACACGGAGCGGGGACGGGTTCGCGTCATGATCGGCCCGCACGGTCTCGAGATCGAGGACACGGGCGTCGGCCTGCCGCCCGAACGCGTGCGCGACCTGCGGCGCCCGTTCGTGCGCGGCGCCAGCCGCCACCCGGGCCACGGGGTCGGACTCACGATCGTCCATCGGCTGTCCGACCGCTTCGGCTGGCCGATCTCGATCGACAGCGAACCCGGCCGGGGGACGCGCGTCCGAGTGCACTTCCCGGCGGCGACGCCGGAACCCCTCGAGGCCGGCTGAACGCCACCGCCGGTTGCCGCGGCCCCGTCGATTTCACGCCGCCTTCACGCGGCCTGCACGGGGCCTTGACGCCGCACACCCGAGACTGGCGTCGACGATCCGAACTCGCAGCTTCGGCTGCCAATGTCCCATCCACCCGTTCCTCGAGGAGTTCCCGCCATGAACGTTCGCAGCCTTCCCCGTCTTCGCAGCCTTGCCCTTGCAGCCACGGCGACCGCCGCCGTCGCGGTCGCTGCACCGGCCGCCGCCGCCCCGTCGGTCCAGCTCACCCTCGGCGTCACGCAGGTCGCCCTGTCGAGCGAATTCGTCGGCGCACTCGGCGCGCTCGGCGTCACGCCGGACAACGTGCTGCCGGGCGCCCTGTACACGACCTCGCGCGGCGCGCGCGTGGCGTTCCCGATCCCGACCGGCGAGCTCGACGGCAATGGCCCGAAGCTCGAGATCCTGCACTCCGGCGGCCTGACGCTCACGGCCGGCGGCACGCGCGTCGCGCTCACGTCGTTCATCATCGAGAACCTCGGCGGCCAGCTGCAGCTCACCGGCGTCGTCAAGGCGAACGACAGCATCGTCGGACGCATCCCGCTGTTCGACATCGCGCTCACGCAGGCGCC
>JAGVUU010000127.1 GCA_019136105.1 Gammaproteobacteria bacterium | reverse complement strand
GGTCGCCGCCGCGGCCCTTGGCGATGTCGTGGAAGAGCGCCGCGACGTAGAGCAGCCAGGGGCGCTCGAAGGCCATGATCAGGCGCGTCATCAGCGGGTATTCATGGGCGTGCTCGCCCATCGTGAAGCGGCGCACGTTGCGCAGCACCATCAGGATGTGCTGGTCGACCGTATAGACGTGGAAGAGGTCGTGCTGCATCTGGCCGACGATGCGCCGCCACGCCGGAATGTAGCGCGACAGGATGCCGTATTCGTTCATCTTGCGGAACACCCGCACGATGCCGCGGCGCTGCTGCAGGATCTGCAGGAAGAGCGCGCGGTGCGCGGGGTCGGCGCGGAAGGCGGCGTTGACCTGGTTGCGGTGGATCCAGAGGGCACGCAGCGTGCGCGCGGTCATGCCCTTGAGCTCGGAGCGCTGCTGCAGCAGCAGGAAGCACTCGAGCAGGGCGGAAGGGTGGCGCTCGAAGACGTCCTCGTCGCGGATGTCGAGCAGCTCGCGCACGACCTGGAAGCGCGGATTCACCACGATCGCGGCGCCGCGGTCGGGGAAGATCACGCTGCCGTAGTTCTGCAGCAGCACGGTGTTCAACTGCATCACCATCTTGGCGGTGACGTAGTAGCGCTGCATCAGTACCTCGGAGGCGCGCCGGGTGGGCGTGGCCTCGATGCCGAGGATGCGGGCGAGCTTTTCCTGGTGGTCGAAGAGCAGGCGGTCCTCGGCGCGCCCGGTCAGATGATGCAGGCGGATGCGGATGTGCTGCAGGAAGCGCTCGATCGCGCGCAGTTCGCCGGCCTCGCCGCCGGTGATCAGGCGGTGGCGGGCGAGGTCGCGCCAGTTGTGGCCGAGCCCGGCCGCGCGCGCGATCCAGCCCAGCATCTGCAGGTCGCGCAGCCCGCCGGGGCTCTCCTTGCAGTTGGGCTCGAGGGCATAGGGCGTGTCATTGAAGCGGGCGTAGCGCTGTTCCTGCTCGAGCAGCTTGGCCTTGTAGAAGGCGCGCACGTCGAGCGCATCGCGGTAGCGCGCATTCAGCTCGGCGAACAGTGCCGCGTTGCCGGCGAGCAGGCGCGCCTCGAGCAGGTTGGTCTGCACGGTGACGTCGTCGGCGGCGGCGACCATGCACTCGTCCACCGTGCGTACCGCGTGCCCGACCTCGAGTCCGCAATCCCACAGCGCGCCGACGAGCGCCGACAGGCGCGCCCTCAGCGCCTCGTCGGGCGGAGCGGAGAGCAGCACGAGCAGATCGACGTCCGAGGCCGGGAAGAGCTCCCCGCGGCCATAGCCGCCCACCGCCACCAGCGCCGCGGAGGCGGGCATCGCACACGCCGCCCACAGGCGGACGAGTTCCTGATCGACCAGGCGGGCGCGGCCCTTGAGCAGGCTGGAGGTCTGCGGCCGCGCCTGATAGGCCTCGCGCAGCTGCGCCGTGCCCTCGACGAGGCGTTGGCGAGCCGTGGCGGCAAGGGTGTGCAGTTCTTCGGTGAGGGCGTCGTTCATGCGCGGGCCTGGGTCGGGTTTCCTCAGCCCGTCGTGGCGAAGCGGGCGGCGACGAGCTCGGGCGGCGGCGGGCACTTGGCGGAGAGGGTGAGCACCTCGACCCCGGTGTCGGTGATCACCACCGTGTGTTCCCACTGCGCCGACAGGCTGCGGTCCTTGGTGACGATGGTCCAGCCGTCGGGCAGCTCGGAGATCGCCGCCTTGCCGGCGTTGATCATCGGCTCGATGGTGAAGATCATGCCCGGCTCGAGCGTGGGGCCGGTGCCGGCCTTGCCGTAGTGCAGCACCTGCGGTTCCTCGTGGAACTTGCGCCCGATGCCGTGGCCGCAGAACTCGCGCACCACCGAGAAGCCGTTGCCTTCGGCGTGCTTCTGGATCGCCGCGCCGATGTCGCCGAGGCGGCCGCCGGGCCGGACCGCGGCGATGCCCAGCCACATGCACTCGTAGGTGATGCGCGTCAGGCGCCGGGCGACGATGCTGCAGGCGGACTCGCCGCCGACCAGGAACATGCGGCTGGTGTCGCCGTGGAAGCCGTCCTTGATCACGGTGATGTCGAGGTTGACGATGTCGCCTTTCTTGAGCGCCTTCTCGCCGGGCACGCCGTGGCATACCTGATGGTTCACCGAGGTGCAGATCGACTTGGGGTAGGGCGTGTAGCCGGGCGGCGCGTAGTCGAGCGGGGCGGGAATGGTGTCCTGCACGTTCACCATGTAGTCGTGGCACAGGCGGTCGAGTTCGCCGGTGGTGACGCCGGGGACGACGAAGGGCTCGATGTAGTCGAGCACTTCGGCGGCGAGCCGGCAGGCCACGCGCATCTTCTCGATCTCTTCCGGGGTCTTGATGACAATGCTCATTTTTGTGTGTTCTGCGTCGGGGCGGTAAAGCGGGAAGGCTATCGCAAGCGTCGCGCTGCAGCAAACCCGGGATGCGCACCACAGGGAGGCGACGCGATGCCTTCGCCATCGCCGTGGCCCGCACCTTCCCGGCCTGGCTCTGTCGCTGCTTCGCTCCGCTGCAACCTTGAGCGCGATGCGGATCGCGTGATAAGATCGCGGGCTTGTCTGCAGGTGCAGGCAAAATCCGCACGCCTTGCGGCACAGGGTCCTTCCGGGGGCTCGCCCGACCTCCAGCGTTCCGGCATCGTCCGGGCGGGGTCGCGCGAATCCCGGTGGGCAACGGGTCGGTCCGGTTTTCCGGCCGCCCGTCCGCGGGGCGGAGGTTCAACCCTTGTACAGTTTGGAGCAACACATGTCCGTCACGATGCGTCAGATGCTGGAAGCCGGCGTCCACTTCGGCCACCAGACCCGCTTCTGGAATCCGCGCATGGCCCCCTACATCTTCGGCCAGCGCAACAAGATCCACATCGTCAACCTCGAGAAGACGATGGCGAAGTACAACGAGGCCATGGAGTTCGTGCGCAAGCTCGCCGCGAACCGCGGCAACATCATGTTCGTCAGCACCAAGCGCCAGGCGCGCGAGATCATCGCCGAGGAAGCCCAGCGCGCCGGCATGCCCTATGTCGACGAGCGCTGGCTCGGCGGCATGCTGACCAACTTCAAGACGGTCAAGCAGTCGATCAAGCGCCTCAAGGAAGTCGAGGCGATGATGGAAGACGGCTCGATCGAGCGCCTGTCCAAGCGCGAGGCGCTGACCGTGCGTCGCGAGCTCGAGAAGCTGCAGAAGTCGATCGGCGGCATCAAGGACATGGGCGGCCTGCCCGACGCGCTGTTCGTCATCGACGTCGGCTATCACAAGATCGCCATCACCGAAGCCCAGAAGCTCGGTATCCCGGTCGTGGCCGTGGTCGACACCAATCACTC
>JAGVUU010000175.1 GCA_019136105.1 Gammaproteobacteria bacterium | reverse complement strand
GGGCCTGAGCTTCAAGCCGGGCACCGACGACCTGCGCGAGAGCCCGCTGGTCACCGTGGCCGAGCGCCTGATCGGCAAGGGCTACGACCTGCGCATCTACGACCCGGACGTGCACCTGTCGCGGCTGCTCGGCGCCAACAAGCGCTACATCGAGCACAGCATCCCGCACATCGGCAACCTGATGTCGGGCGACTGCCCGGCCGTGATCGACCACGCCGAGGTGCTGATCGTGGGACTGGCTTCGCGCGACCTCGTGCCGCTGATCGTCGGCCGCGCCCGTCCCGACCAGATCGTGGTGGACCTCGTCGGGTTGCCGCGGGCGGAGTTGAACGCCGCGCAGTACCACGGCGTCTGCTGGTAACGCGCGCGACCGGAGCAGACCCATGGCTGGGGCGGCGGGCACCGTGACGAGGATGGACGCGCGACAGTCGCGATTGCTCGCACTGTTGCTGGCATCGCTCGTGCTCACGGGCTGGGCCTACTTCCCGACCTTCCGTTCCATCGTCGAGAAGTGGAATTCGGATGCCTCCTTCTCGCACGGGTTCCTGATCCTGCCGATCAGCGCGTGGTTGACCTGGCGCGTGCGGGACGAGCTGGCGCGCACCGTGTTCGCTCCCTCGGCGCTCGGGATCGCCGCCACGGCCGCCTGCGTGCTCGCCTGGGTCGTCGCGCGCGGCACCGGCGTGCTGGTGGTCGAGCAGTTTGCCGCGGTGGCGCTGGTACCGTCGCTGGTGCTGGCGGCTCTCGGGTGGCAGGCGACGCGCGTGCTGCTCGTGCCGCTCGCCTTCCTGTTCTTCATGGTGCCGTTCGGGCGGGCGCTGGTGCCGTTCCTCATGCAGGCCACCGCGCAGGCCGCGACGCTGCTGCTGCAGTGGTCCGGCATCCCGGTGCTGCGCTCGTACATGTACATCACGATCCCGTACGGGCAGTTCGAGGTCGCGCGTGCCTGCAGCGGCCTCAACTACTTCGTCACGAGCCTGGTGCTCGGCATCCTGTACGGCATCCTCTTCTACCGGGGCTGGCGCAAGCGCCTGCTGTGCGTCGCAGCGTTCGTGGTATTCCCGGTCGTGCTCAACATCCTGCGCGTGTACGTCATCGTGCTCGTGTCGTACCTCACCGAGTTCCGCTTCGGCCCGGGCACCGAGCACATCGTCTTCGGCCGCGTGTTCTTCCTGCTGGTGATACTCGCAATGTTCTGGGTCGGGCGGCGCTGGCAGGACCCCGTCGCGCCCGCGCCTGCACCGGCGCACGGCAACCGGGCAGCGAGCGCAGCGTGGCCGCGCTGGTGGCCGGTGCCCGTGGCGTGTGCGGTAGCGCTGGGCGGGCCGCTGGTCGCGGCGGACTCGGCGGCCGATGCACTGGCATTGAAGGAGGACGGCGCCCGGCTCGTCGCGTTGCCGCGCTCCGCGGAGGGTTGGACCGGGCCCGACGGCGCCGGCCCGTGGCGGCCCCACTACCAGGGCGGGCTCGTCGAGCGGCAGGCGCAGTACAAGGACGCGAGCGGCGTGCCGGTGGATGTGTTCGTCGCGGCCTATGGCCTCGGGGCGACCGCGGGCGCCGAGATGATTTCCTACGACAACGTCGTTTCCCTCAGCGAGCACGGCAGCCTCGCCGAGAGCAAGCGCCGCAGCCTGGCGCTGCCCGACGGCCGCATGCTGGTCGTGAGGGAGGTCGTCGTCCGGGAGTTCGGCGGCGAGCGCCTGGCGTGGCACTGGTACGTGATCGGCGAACGGCAGACGCCGAACCCTTACGTCGTCAAGGCGCTCGAGGCGCTCGCGTTCGTCACGCGCTCGACGAGCTACGAGCGGGTGGTGACCGTGTCCACACCGCTGGACGAAGGCGCGCGTGCGCGCCTGGAGGCGTTCCTCGAAGCCCACGGCGCCTGCGTGGCGACGGGGTTCGACGCCGAGGCCTGCGCCGGATGAGCGCCGGCGTGGCGCCGCTGATCGTCCACGTCATCCATCGGCTCGATTTCGGCGGGCTGGAGAACGGGCTCGTCAACCTCGTCAACCACCTGCCCCCCGAACGTTACCGGCACTCCATCGTGTGCCTCGCAGGATTCAACCCGCGCATCCGTGCCCGCATCCTGCGGCCGGATGTCGAGGTGCTGTCACTCGACAAGCAGCCCGGCAAGGATCCTGCCGCGTACCTGCGGATGTGGCGCGTGCTGCGGCAGCGGCGGCCGGCGGTGGTGCACACGCGCAACCTCGGAACGGTGGACATGCAGTGGGTGGCGGCGCTGGCGGCGGTGCCGCACCGCGTGCACGGCGAGCACGGCTGGGAGGTCGGCGATCCCCGGGGACTCAGCCCGCGCAGCCTGCGCATCCGGCGCGCGTGTCGGCCCGTCATTCACCGCTACGTCCCGATGTCGCAGGACATCGCGCGCTGGCTCGAGCGCGACGTCGGCGTTCCGGCTGACCGCATCCGGCAGCTCTACAGCGGCGTGGATGTCGAGAGGTTCAGGCCCGGTGGTCCGCGAGCGACGGATGCCGTGGGGGCAGAAGAGGGCGCCGGCGCCGGTCGCGGCCCGACATTGGGCACGATCGGACGCCTCGATCCGGTGAAGAACCAGGAGGCGCTGCTCGAGGCGTTCGCACGCCTGCGCCAGCGTCACGCGGGCCTCCGGCTCGTCATCGTCGGCGACGGGCCGCTGCGCGGTCACCTGCAGTCGCGCGCGCAGTCGCTGGGGGTTGCCGGCGACGTGACGTTCACCGGGTCGCGCACCGACACGCCCGAGCTGCTGCGCGGCTTCGACGTCTTCGTCCTGCCCTCCGTGAACGAAGGCATCTCGAACACGATCCTCGAGGCCATGGCCTGCGGCGTGCCGGTGGTGGCCTCCGGGGTCGGCGGAAATCCCGAGCTCGTCGTGGACGGGGTCTGCGGCAGCCTTTACGACCCGGCAGACCCGCAGGGCCTGCAGCAGGCGATTCTGCCGTACCTCGGCGATCCTGCGCTCCGCGAGCGTCAGGGCCGGGCAGCCCGCGAGCGCGTGGTGCAGAATTTCAGCCTCGATTCCATGGTGGGCCGTTACCTCGCCCTGTACGACGAACTCCTGGCCGCCTCTCCCGCCCGCGGCGGGCAAGGGCGGGGGTAAAGGATCCCGACGAACCATGTGCGGCATCACCGGCCTCTTCGACACCCGTGCCCGTCGCGACTTCGATCGCGGACTGCTCCAGCGCATGAACGACTCGCAGGCGCACCGCGGACCGGACGGCGCGGGGCTGCACCTCGAGCCCGGCGTCGGGCTCGGCCATCGCCGCCTCTCGATCATCGACATCGCCACCGGGCAGCAGCCGCTCTACAACGAGGACGGCTC
>JAGVUU010000247.1 GCA_019136105.1 Gammaproteobacteria bacterium | reverse complement strand
GTTCGTGCGCTTCGACTACGAGATCACGCTGCTCACCGTGCGTCACGCCGGCGGGACGAGTTTCTGCGCCCCGATCGGCCACCTGCAGATCGACGGCGATTACCGTGAGTCGTGGCAACCGCAGCCGATGAGCGTCAAGGCGCTCGAAGCCGCGCAGCACATCGCCCGCACGGTCACCGACAACCTCGGCGGCGCGGGCATCTTCGGGGTCGAGTTGTTCGTGCAGGGCGACGACGTGTGGTTCAGCGAGGTTTCGCCGCGCCCGCACGACACCGGTCTCGTCACGCTCATTTCCCAGGACCTCTCGGAGTTCGCACTGCACGCACGGGCCATCCTCGGCCTGCCCATCCCGGAGATCCGCCAGAACGGCGCGGCCGCGTCGTGCGCGGTGCTGCTCGAGGGCGACTCGAGCGACGTCGTGTTCCATGGTGTCGAGCGCGCGCTCGAGGAACCGGGCACGCAACTCCGGCTGTTCGGCAAGCCCGAGGTGAGGGGCAAGCGCCGCATGGGGGTCACCCTCGCCTTGGGCGACAACGTCGAGCAGGCGCGCGACAAGGCGCGGCGCGCAGCGACCGCCCTGGTGGCCGCTGCCGAACTGCGCTGACCGCGCGAGCACCAGTGGCCGAGCCCCCACCGCCGCCATCGCCACCGCGGCGAGCCACGTCGAATATCACGCAACCTTCTGTTTAAAAAGAAATATTTTCCGACGATTCTACATACATCCATAAGTTGACAGTATGTCAATGGCGGCCGGAGAATGGCGCCATGTCGTACATCAACGAACGCAGGCAAGAAGAGCGCGACCGTCGGCGCGCCGAGATCGTCGACGCGGCCGAGGCGCTCTATGCCGAGGTGGGCTGGGACGCCGTGACCATGGATCAGGTCGCGCGGCGCGCGCGCCTGAGCCGGGCCCTCGTCTACGTGTACTTCCGCGACAAGTCCGACCTGCACCTCGCCCTGGTCGAGCGCGCGCTCGACACGCTGCGCGAGCGCTTCGAGGCGGCGCGCGCCGGGAAGGCGCGCGGCATCGACGAAGTCGAAGCGATCGGCTGGGCCTACCAGGCCTATGCGCGCGAACTGCCCCACTACTTCGACGCCTGCGCCCGGTTCGAAGCGCGCCACGGCAGTGACGGAGTGCAGCCGAACGAGGCCGCCTGCATGGCGGCCGGCCACCGCGTGCACGAGACGATCGTTGCATCGCTCAATCGCGGCGTCGCCGATGGCTCGATCCGCGCCGACATCGGCGACCCGTACGTCACGTCACTCGCGCTCTGGGCGTTCTCCCACGGCGTGGTGCAGATCGCCGCGACCAAGTCCGGGCAGATGGAGATCGAGGGAATCCCGGTGCAGCGATTCTTCGATCACGCCATCGCCATGGCTCTGCGCACGCTCAAGCCCTGACGCCGGAGCGCACGATGCCACGCCACATCACGACATCCCGCCCGCGGCACTGGCCGGTGGCCTTGCTCGCGGCCGCCGCGACATTCGCGGGCGCGGCTGAAGCGTCGACAACGGCCCCTGTGGCGGCTCCGCGTGCGCCGGCCGCAGCCCAGGCGACGGTCACCGTCGAGGAAGGCCTGCGCGAAGTGCTCGACGACGCGCTCTCGGCAAACCTCGAACTGCGGGCAGGTGCTGCCGCCATCGAACAGCGGCTCGCGGCCCTCGATCAAGCCCGGGCACGTTACCTGCCGGTGCTCGACGTCGCCGCACGCTACAGCTGGGCCGACGGCGGCCGCACCATCGACTTCCCGGTCGGCGACCTGCTGAATCCTGTGTACGCGACACTGGACGAGCTGCTGATCGCCTCCGGCCAGCCGGCGCGCTTCCCGCGCATCGAGAACCAGAGCATCACCTTCCTGCGCGGCAACGAGCAGGAAACCAAGCTGGTGCTCGAGCAGCCGCTCTACGAGCCGCGCCTCGGTCCCGCCGTCGCCGCGAGCCGCGCGGAAGTCGACCGGACCACGGCCAACGTCACCGCGCTCCGGTCCCGCGTGATCCGCGACACGCAGCAGGCGTACTACCTGTGGATCGCCGCGCAGCAGGCCGTGCTGGTGCTCGACGCGACGCTCGAGCTGGCGCGCTCCAACCTGGCCGCCAACGAGAGCCTGTACCGCAACGGCAAGGTCACGCGCGACCTCGTGCTGCGCGCGGAGGCCGACCTGCTCGAGGTCGAACAGCAGCGCATCGCGGCGGCGAGCCGCGTGCGCATCGCCCAGGGTTACGTGAACCTGCTGCGCAACGCCCCTCTCGCCGCGCCGCTGCCGAAGGCGGAGATCGACGGTGCGGCCGTCGACCGATTCCGCGAGGGCATGGTTCGCCGGCTTGCGGGCCGCACGCTCGAGCCCGCACCGCTGCAGCAGCTCGCGACAAACCGCCGTGCGGAGCTGCAGGGCCTCGATGCCGCCATCGCCGGCGGTGAAGCCCGGCAGGATCTCGCGCGCGCCGCGTTCAAGCCGCGCTTGCTGCTCGGTGCCGAGGCCGGGATCCAGGGCGACGACTACGGCTTCAGCGAGGACGAACGTTATGCGCTCGCCTCGGTGATCCTGCGCTGGAACACGTTCCGCGGCGGCGCGGACCGCGCGGCGCTCGCCGAAGCCCGGGCGTTCACGGAAGAACTGCGCGCGACGCGCGACCTCGCCGCACAGCGTGTCCGGCTCGAGGTGCAGCAGGCCGTCGAGGACCTGGAAGTCGCCGACGCATCGCTCGACACCGCGCTCAAGCGGACCGAGGCCGCCGACGGCGCACTGCGCATCGCCGCCCGCAAGCGCGACCTCGGCCAGATCAACCAGACCGAGTTCATCGACGCACGACGCACGATGACCGACGCCAACCTCAACCTGAATCGCGTGCGCGCCGAGTTCCTTGCGCGCATCGCGGAGCTCGAGTACGCCGTCGGCGAGCCACGCGCCGTGGACAAGGAGTTCCCACGATGAGATCCCTGGCACTGGGCGTGAGCCTCGGCGCCGCCCTGCTCCTTGCCGCCTGCGGTGACGCGCCGGCTCCGGAAAGTGCTCCGAAGTCCGAGGCCGCCCCTGTACGCACCGTGCCGGCCGAAAGTGCCCGGGTCACCGACGCCGTTCGCGCCGTGGGTGTGCTCGCGCCGCGCGACGAGTTGCGCCTGTCGTTCAAGGTCGGTGGCGTCATCGAGACGATGGCGGTGGAGGCTGGCGACAGCGTGAAGGCCGGCCAGACGCTCGCGGTACTGAAGCGAGCCGAGGTGGATGCAGTCGTCTCGCAGGCGACCGAGGGCGTCGAGAAGGCGCGGCGCGACCTGGAGCGGGCACGCCAGCTGCGCGCCGACGAGGTCGCGACGCAGGAGCAGGTGGAGGACCTGACCACCGCCTACAACGTCGCCCGCGCCAACCTGCAGGCCGCGCAGTTCAATGCGCGCTTCGCCCGCATCGAGGCGCCGTCCGACGGCGTCGTGCTGCAGCGGCTCGCTCGCGCCAGCGAACTCGTCCAGGGCGGCCAGCCCGTGCTCGTGCTGGGCTCGACCGACAGCGGCTGGATCGTGCGCGCCGGCCTCGCCGACCGTGATGCGGTGCGCGTCAACCTCGGCGACGCGGCCGTCGTCTCGTTCGACGCGTTCCCGGGCCGGCCGTTCGAGGGGCGCGTCACGCGGATCGGCTCGAGCGCCGACCCGTACACCGGCACCTTCGAGGTCGAGATCGACGTCGCGCCGGGCGGGGCGCGCTTCGCGCGCGGCCTCGTAGCGAAAGTCGAGATCGCGCTGCAAGGCGCGGCCAACGACTCGGCACAGACGCTCGTGCCGGTCGCCGCGCTGGTCGAAGCCAATGGCCCGGCCGCAACGGTCTATGTGCTCGACGCCGCCGAGGGTGTCGCGCGGCGGCGCCAGGTGACCGTCGGTCCGATCGTCGGCGAACGCGTCGTCATCATCGCGGGCCTCGAGCCCGGCGAGCAGGTGGTGACGGATGGCGCCGCCTGGCTCACGGATGGTCGCGCCGTGCGCGTGGTCGGCGGCCCCGCCGACGCTCCCGGCTGAGGACGCACCGTGCGCATCTGGAAGTTCAGTGTCGAGCGCTGGCAGTTCACGCTGCTGCTGTTCGCACTGCTCATCGCGATGGGCGTGAACTCGCTGCTCAACATCCCGCGTTCCGAGGATCCGGAGTTCCACGTGCCGATCCCGACCGTGGTCGCGGTGTACCCGGGCGCCGATCCGGCGGACATCGAGCGGCTGGTGGTGGACCCGATCGAGGACGCGATCAACGAGATCGACGACATCAAGCGCATCGACAGCCGCTCGATGGACGGCGTGGGCGTCGTGCAGGTCGAGTTCCAGTGGCACACCAACGCGGACGACGTGTACGACGAGGTCGTGCGCGAAGTGAACCGCATCCGCTCGCAGCTGCCGCCGGACCTCGCGTCGCTCGAGGTGCGCAAGGCAGGCTCCGGGCTCGTCAACATCGTGCAGATCGCGCTCGTGAGCGAGGACGCCGATTACCGACAGCTCAAGGAGCTCGCCGAGGACCTGCGCGACTCGATCGAGACCGTGCCCGGCGTGCGCCGCAGCGAGAGCTGGGCGTTTCCGCAGCCGGAGGTGCGCATCGCCGTGGACCTCGAGCGGATGGGCCGCGCCGGCGTGACGCTCGGGCAGGTGGAGCTCGCGCTGCGCGGCGAGAACGCCTCGATTCCCGGCGGCGCGGTGGACGTAGGCCTGCGCAAGTACAACCTGAAGACGTCCGGCAGCTACGAGTCGCTCGACGAAATCGCCGACACCGTGGTGGCGAGCCGCGATGGACGCATCGTCAAGCTGCGCGACGTCGCCGACGTCTCGTGGGGCACGGCCGAAGAACGCTACACCGGCCGCTTCAAGGGCGAACGCGCGGTGTTCGTCACGGCGAATGCCAAGGACCGCGTGGACGTGTTCGCGGTGCGCGATGCCATCTACGAGCGCCTCGACCGCTTCGAGGCGACGCTGCCGGAGAACGTGCGCCTCGAGCGCGGCTTCGACCAGACGCGCAACGTCAAGCACCGGCTCGGGCGGCTCGGTCTCGACTTCGCGATCGCCATCGGCCTCGTGCTGCTCACGCTGCTGCCGCTCGGCGTGCGCGCGTCGATCGTCGTGATGATCTCGATCCCGCTGTCGCTCGCGATCGGGCTCTCGGCGCTCTACTTCACCGGGTTCTCGCTCAACCAGCTCTCGATCGCGGGCTTCGTGCTTGCGCTCGGCCTGCTGGTGGACGACTCGATCGTCGTCGTCGAGAACATCTCGCGCTACCTGCGGGCGGGTTACTCGCGCGTCGAAGCGGCGATCGCCGCCACCGACCAGATCGCGCTCGCGGTGCTCGGCTGCACGGTGACCCTGCTGTTCGCGTTCCTGCCGCTGCTGTTCCTGCCGGAGGGCGCCGGGCTGTTCATCCGCTCGCTGCCGGCGGCCGTGCTGTACACGGTGCTTGCCTCTCTGTTCGTGGCCTACACGGTGATCCCGTTCCTCGCGAGCCGGATGCTGCGGCCGGAAGGCGAGGCCGGCGAGGGCGGCAAGGCGCTCAAGGCCATCACCGGCGCGATCCAGCGTTATTACGTGCCGGCGCTCAAGCGGGCGCTTGCGAAGCCCGTGCGCACCATGGTGGTCGCCACCGTGTTCGTCGCCGGCGCGATCGCCCTGGTGCCTGCGATCGGATTCAGCCTGTTTCCCGCGGCCGACATACCGCAGTTCCGCATCACGATCGAGGCACCGGACGGCGCGAGCCTCGCCGACACCGACCGCGCGCTGCGCTTCGTCGAGGGCGAGCTCGCCCGGCACCCGGAGGTGAAGCACTGGGTCGCCAACCTCGGCCGCGGCACTCCGCGCATCTACTACAACATCTTCCCGGAGGAGACGAACGCGAACGTCGCGGAGGTGGCGGCGGAGCTGCACCGGTACGATCCGCGGCGCAGCCCGGCGCTGTACGAGGAGCTGCGCGCGAAGCTGTCCGAGTACCCGGGCGCGCGCATCATCGTCGAGTCGTACCAGAACGGCCCGCCGATCAACGCGCCGATCGAGGTGGCGATCTCGGGGCCGGACCTCGAGGAGCTGCGCGCGCTCGCTGCGCGTGCGGAGGACATCATCGAGGCGACGCCGGGAACGCGTGACGTGGACAACGCGGTACGCCGCCTGCGCACCGACCTCGACCTGCGCATCGATCCGCAGAAGGCTGCGCTGCTCGGCGTGGCGCCGGTCGACATCGACCGCACGGTACGCGCCGCGGTCGCGGGCGTGAGCGCCGGGAAGTTCCGCGAATCGGACGGCGACGAGTACGACATCACGCTGCGCCTGCCGATGCAGGGGCGCCCCACCCTCGACGCCCTCGACCGCATCGAGGTGGCCTCGATGACCGGGCGGCCGGTCCCGCTGCGACAGCTCGCCTCCCCCGAATTCTCGGCGGCCACGACGCTGATCCGGCGCCACGACCGCGAGCGCGAGGTGCTGATCACGGCGCACCCGGAGGCGGGCTACAACACCGGCAAGGTCACGAACGCCGTGTTCGAGCGCCTCGACGCCCTCGAACTGCCGGCGGGCTACAGCCTGCGCGCGGGCGGCGAGGTCGAAGCGCGGCAGGAGAGCTTCGGCGGCATCGGCACCGCGGTGCTGGTGGCCGTGTTCGGGATACTCGCGGTGCTGGTGCTCGAGTTCGGCAGCTTCCGCTCGATGCTGATCGTGGCCGGCGTGATCCCGCTCGGCGTCGCGGGCGGGCTGCTCGGCCTGCTGGTCACGGGCTACACGCTCTCGTTCACGGCGACGATCGGCCTCGTCGCGCTGATCGGCATCCAGATCAAGAACTCGATCCTGCTCGTGGACTTCAGCAACCAGCTGCGCGAACAGGGCGTGGCGCTCGAGGAAGCGATCGCCCGCGCCGGCGAGATCCGCTTCCTGCCGATCCTGCTCACGTCCGCGACCGCGATCGGCGGCCTGCTGCCGCTTGCGGTGCAGGGCTCGGGACTCTATTCGCCGCTCGCCATCGTGATCATCGGCGGCCTGATCACGTCGACGCTGATCGGCGGCATCGTGACGCCGGTGATGTACCGGCTGCTGCCGCCGAAGATCGAGCCGAAGGGACCGGAGCAGCGGGATGCGGCGCTGGCGTGAGCGCCAGCGGAGGGGATGGGGGATAGGGGATGGGGGATAGTGTGAGGCAGTAGCTTCCGCGGGTGCTCTCCGTAGCGAGGCTGCTCGTCGAATCTACCGCCGCTCACTATCCCCTATCCCCTCTCCCCCATCCCCTCCGCGGAGCCCCTGCTCCGCGTCGAGTCCCAACCGCTCGATCGTGGCCTTCACGCGCGGCCATTCCTGCTCGAGGAAACGCTGCCGCTCGCCGGTGAGGAGCTGGGCGCGCGCGCCTGGGGTGACGAACATGCCGCGGCCGCGGCGCTTCTCGACGAGGCCCTCGTCGACCAGTTGCTGGTAACCCTTGAGCACGGTGAGCGGGTTCAGCGTGAAATCGGCGGCCACGCTGCGCACCGAGGGCAGCGCTTCACCGTCGGCGAGCGTGCCCTCGAGGATCATCGCCACGACCTTGTCGCGCAGCTGGCGATAGATGGGCTGGTTGTCGTGCCAGTGGGAATCCATGAGGTCTGGGCCCGGTGCTGCGCTGCCTTACACAGTTGCGTTGCGCGCCGCGGGCCCGCGCGATCAGTCAGCTACCGCCACTGCCGCGGAAGTCGCCACCTCGAGGACCGACGGCATGTCGGCCTGCTGCGCCACCGGCCGCGATGCGAGGGACATGCCCGCATAGATCCAGACCACCGCTGCCAGCACCACCGCGACCACCCTGCTCCCCGCGCGCATCTCTTTGACTCCCGTTGGACCGTTTCTTGACTGCGTACTGTTGTAGTTAACTACAACAGTAGATTAAATGCAATGCCCGCCCGCACCGGTCCGCAAACCGCGGGGAATCCCTACAGGGAGCACCCACTTCGGGCTGCTAACATTCCTGATCGCTCGGCCGGCGGCCCCTCGACTGGGCCCGCCGGCCGCCGCGGCCACAGCAGAACACCAGCGGAGACAATCCATGAAGACCCCCGTCAACGTCGCGATCACCGGCGCCGCAGGCCAGATCGGCTACGCCCTCGCCTTCCGGGTGGCCTCGGGCCAGATGCTCGGCGCCGACCAGCCCGTCAACCTGCACCTGCTCGAGATCACGCCGGCGCTGGGGGCCCTGCAGGGCGTGGTGATGGAACTCAACGACTGCGCGTTCCCGACGCTCAACAAGATCGTCGCGACGGACGACGCCAAGGTT
Source organism: Gammaproteobacteria bacterium (assembly GCA_019136105.1). Classification (GTDB taxonomy): domain Bacteria; phylum Pseudomonadota; class Gammaproteobacteria; order Steroidobacterales; family Steroidobacteraceae; genus RPQJ01. Next base: position 8,644 of record JAGVUU010000247.1, on the reverse strand, counting down.
GCGTTCAAGGACTGCCACGTGGCGCTGCTCGTCGGCGCGCGGCCGCGCGGCCCGGGCATGGAGCGCAAGGACCTGCTGCTCGCCAACGCGCAGATCTTCTCGGCGCAGGGCAAGGCGCTCGACGCGGTCGCCGACCGCAACGTGCGCGTGCTGGTCGTGGGCAACCCGGCCAACACCAACTCGCTCATCGCGATGAAGAACGCGCCGAACCTCAATCCGCGCAACTTCACGGCGATGGTGCGCCTCGACCACAACCGCGCGCTGTCGCAGCTCGCCGAGAAGACCGGCACGCACACGACGGACCTGCACAAGGTCATCATCTGGGGCAACCACTCGGCCACTCAGTATCCCGACCTGCACCACGCCACCGTGGGCAGCAAGCCGGCGCTCTCGCTCGTGGACGACGCCTGGTACAAGGAACAGTTCATCCCGACCGTGCAGCAGCGCGGCGCCGCGATCATCAAGGCGCGCGGTGCGTCGTCGGCGGCCTCGGCGGCCTCGGCGGCGATCGACCACATCCACACCTGGGTGAAGGGCACGCCGGAAGGCGACTGGGTAAGCATGGCCGTGCCGTCGGATGGAAGCTATGGCATTCCCGAGGGCGTGATCTACGGCTATCCGGTCACCTGCAGCGGCGGTGACTACAAGATCGTGCAGGGACTCGCGATCAACGACTTCAGCCGCGGCAAGATGGACGCCACGCACAAGGAGCTGCTCGAGGAACGCGACGGCGTGAAAGACCTGCTCTGACGCTGCGTAACCGACGATTGTCGGCCTGGACGGCGACCACTGGGTCGCCGTCTTCGTTTGAACGGCTCAAACTCCGCTTGACCACACAAGAATGATCGTTCATTCTTATCCCGCCCCCAGCCCCTGTCTCGCCCCCGCACTGGCGCCGGGCAAAATCCCCCGAGGCCGTATGCCGTCGCTCGATTCTGCGATTTGTTGCCGCTTTACTGCCATCCTGGCTGTCGGCGCCGCCCTGGCCGGGTGCGGCGGCGCGCCAGACGGGCCGCCAGCGCCGGGCCCTGCCCCGGTGACCGTGGCGACGCTGCAGCCCGAGACCGTCACCCTGACGCGCGAACTACCGGGTCGCGTGACGCCGTACCTCGTCGCGGAAGTCCGCCCGCAGGTGAATGGCATCGTGGCCCGCCGGCTGTTCGACGAAGGCGGCACGGTGCGCCCCGGGCAACCGCTCTACCAGCTCGATGACACCCTGTATCGTGCCGATCACGACAGTGCCAGGGCAGCGCTCGCGCGCGCCGAGGCGACGCTCGGCACGGCGCGCCTCGAGGCACGCCGCTCGGCGGATCTCGTGGCCATCAAGGCCGTGAGCCGGCAGGACGACGAGAACGCGCAGGCGACGCTGAAGCAGGCCGAAGCGGACGTGGCCGCGGCCCGCGCCGCCGCCGAACGCGCCGCCGTGCTGCTCGGCTACGCGCGCATCACCGCCCCGATCGGCGGGCGCATCGGCAAGTCGTCGGTGACCCAGGGCGCGCTGGTGACGGCGAACCAGGCGGATGCACTGGCCACGGTGCAGCAGCTCGACCCGATCTACGTGGACCTCAACCAGTCCAGCGCAGAACTGCTCGATCTGCGCAGGGCGCTCGCCGCAGGCAAGCTCGTGTCGGCGCGGCAGGTGCCGGTCACCATCCTCCTCGAGGACGGCTCTGCGTACCCGCACCCCGGCAAGCTCGAGTTTTCCGACGTCAGCGTCGATCCGACGACGGGCAGCTACCTGTTGCGCGTCGTCGTGCCGAACCCCGACCAGTTCCTGCTGCCGGGCGCCTACGTGCGCGCGCAGATCGGGACGGGGGTCCGTCCCGACGCGCTGCTGGTGCCCCAGCAGGGCGTCGCGCGCGATCCACGCGGCGAGACGTCGGCCATGGTCGTGAATGCAGAGGGGGTCGTCGAGGCGCGCCCCGTCAAGGTGAGCCATGCGGTCGGCAATCGCTGGCTGGTCGAGGACGGCCTCACCGCCGGCGACAAGGTGATCATCGAGGGCCTGCAGAAGGTCCGCCCCGGCGTACCCGTGCAGCCAACGGAAGCTGGCGCCGCCGAGCCCGCCGCCACTCCGGCGCCGGCGCAGCAGCAGTAGGACTCGCCGCGCATGGCACGGTTCTTCATCGACCGGCCCATCTTCGCGTGGGTCATCGCGATCATCATCATGCTGGCGGGCGGGCTTGCGATCACCCAGCTGCCCGTCTCGATGTACCCCAACATCGCCCCGCCCGCGGTGACGATCAACGCCGTCTATCCGGGCGCCTCGGCCAAGGTCGTCGAGGACTCGGTGACGCAGATCATCGAGCAGAGCATGAAGGGGCTCGACGGCCTGATCTACATGTCGGCGACCAGCCAGGCCTCCGGCGGCGCCAGCATCACGCTCACCTTCGACAACGCGACCGACCCCGACATCGCCCAGGTGCAGGTGCAGAACAAGCTGCAGCTCGCGATGCCGCTGCTGCCGCAGGAAGTGCAGCGCCAGGGCGTGAACGTGTCCAAGTCGCGTTCCGGCTTCCTGATGGTGGTGGCCTTCGTCTCCGAGGACGGCCGCATGACGCGCGACGACATCGCGGACTACGTGGGCGCCAACCTGCGCGACCCGCTGAGCCGCGTGCCGGGCGTCGGCAACGTGCAGCTGTTCGGCGCACCCTACGCCATGCGCATCTGGCTCGACCCGCACCGCCTCGACACGTACGCGCTGTCGGTCGACGACGTGACCGCCGCGATCCGGGCGCAGAACGCGCAGGTCACGGTGGGCCAGGTCGGCGGCACGCCGGCCGTGCCGGGACAGCAGCTCAATGCCACGATCAGCGCACAGCAGCGCCTCAACACGCCGGAGCAGTTCCGCGCCATCGTCGTGCGCAGCAATACCGACGGCTCGGTGCTGCGCCTCGGCGACGTCGCCCGCGTCGAGATCGGCGCGGAAACCTACGATTTCCTGACCCGCTACAACGGCCAGCCGGCGAGCGGCATCGCGATCTCCCTCGCCACCGGCGCGAACGCGCTCGACACGTCGGCGGCGGTGCAGCGGCGCCTCGAGGAACTGCGGCCGTTCTTCCCGGCCGGCCTCAGGTCGGCGGTGCCGTTCGACACCACACCGTTCGTGCGCGCCGCGGTCGTCGAGGTCATCAAGACGCTGGCCGAGGCCGTCGTGCTGGTGTTCCTCGTCATGCTGCTGTTCCTGCAGAACCTGCGCGCGACCCTGATCCCGACCATCGCGGTGCCGGTGGTGCTGCTCGGCACGTTCGCGGTGCTCGCCGCCCTCGGCTACTCCGTCAACATGCTGACGATGTTCGCGATGGTGCTGGCCATCGGCCTGCTGGTGGACGACGCCATCGTGGTGGTCGAGAACGTCGAGCGCCTGATGCGCGAGGAGGGGCTCTCGCCACTCGAGGCCACCCGCAAGTCGATGGACCAGATCACCGGCGCACTGGTCGCGATCGGCCTGGTGCTGTCGGCGGTGTTCGTGCCCATGGCGTTCCTCGGCGGGTCCGTGGGCATCATCTACCGGCAGTTCTCGGTGACGATCGTCTCGGCGATGGCGCTGTCGGTGCTGGTCGCGATCGTGCTCACGCCGGCGCTGTGCGCCACGATCCTGAAGCCGCTGCCGAAGGGCGGGCACCACGCGACGCGCGGCTTGTTCCGCTGGTTCAACACCGCCTACGAACGCGGCGCCGGCACCTACCAGGGCGTCGTCCGCCACATCCTCGCGCGCGGCGGCCGCTTCATGTCGATCTACGTGGCGCTGGTGCTGGTCATGGGCGTGCTGTTCGTGCGACTGCCGAGCGCGTTCCTGCCCGACGAGGACCAGGGGACCCTGCTCGCCCAGGTCGTCGCCCCGGTCGGCGCGACGCAGGAACGCACAATGCAGTCGATCGAGCGGATCGAGCGCCACTTCCTCGAGGACGAACGGGACGTGGTGAAGTCGATCTTCGCCATCCAGGGATTCAGTTTCAGCGGCAGCGGCCAGAACACCGGCATGGCGTTCGTGAACCTGAAGGACTGGAGCGAGCGCGAATCGCCCGACGAGCGCGTGCAGGCCGTCGGCGGACGCGCCATGGCGGCGCTCGGCCAGATCAAGGATGCCTTCGCCTTCGCGTTCGCGCCACCGCCGATGCCTGAGCTCGGCCTCGCGACCGGCTTCGCCTTCTTCCTCAAGGACAATGGCGGTCTCGGCCACGAGGCCCTCACGGCGGCGCGCAACGAGCTGCTCGGCGCCGCGGCGCAGAGTCCGCTGCTCGCGAACGTGCGCCCGAACGGGCAGGAGGACACGCCCGAATTGCGCATCGACGTGGACACCGCCAGGGCCGCCGCGCTCGGGCTCGAGGTCTCCACCATCAACGCCACGCTGTCGGCAGCGTGGGGCGGGCAATACATCGACGACTTCGTGGACCGCGGGCGCGTGAAGCGCGTGTACCTGCAGGCGGACGCGCCGTTCCGCATGACGCCGGAGGACCTCAACCTCTGGTCGGTCCGCAACGGCAGCGGCCGCATGGTGCCGTTCGCCGCGTTCGCAACGGCGGACTGGGCCTATGGCTCGCCGCGCCTCGAGCGCTACAACGGCGTGTCGGCCATGGAGATCAACGGCGAGGCCGCGCCCGGCGTGAGCACCGGCGCAGCCATGAAGGAGATCGAGCGGCTGGCGGCCGGGCTGCCCGCGGGATTCGGCGTGGAGTGGACCGCGGTGTCGTACCAGGAGCGGCAGGCCGGCGCGCAGACGCCGGTGCTCTACTCGCTGTCGCTGCTGGTCGTGTTCCTGTGCCTCGCGGCGCTCTACGAGAGCTGGACCATCCCGACGGCCGTGCTGCTGGCGGCGCCGCTCGGCATCCTCGGCGCCGTGCTCGGGAACACCTTGTTGGGCATGCAGCGCGACGTGTACTTCCAGGTCGCGATGCTCACCACCGTGGGGCTCACCAGCAAGAACGCGATCCTGATCGTCGAGTTCGCCAAGTCGAACCTCGAGCACGGCATGCCGTTGATCGAGGCCACGATGCGCGCGGCCCGCGACCGGCTGCGCCCGATCCTGATGACCTCGCTCGCCTTCGGCCTGGGCGTGCTGCCCCTTGCCATCGCGGCCGGCGCCGGTTCCGGCGCCCAGCGCGCGATCGGCACAGGCGTACTCGGCGGAATGATCGTTGGCACCGGCCTCGGCGTGATCTTCATCCCGTTGTTCTTCGTGGTCGTCGAGAAACTGTTCGTGCGCCGCAGGGGCGCGGCCGGGCCGGCCACGGAGAGCGATCATGGGTGATCCCACGCGCATCGCGGCCGCGCTGATGGCCGCACTGCTGGCAGGCGGCTGCGGCGTGCTCGAGCCGCGCCTGCCGGAAGCCGCGCCGTCCACGCCGGCGGCGTGGCCGCTGCCGGCGACCACCGCAACGCAGGCCCCGGCCGATGCGCGGCCTGCCGCGGAAATCGGCTGGCGCGAGTTCTTCGCGGACCCGAAGCTCGGGGAAGTGATCGCGCAGGCACTGGCGAACAACCGCGACCTGCGCGTGGCGATGCTCAACGTGGAACGCGCGCGGTCGCAGTACCGCATCCAGCGTGCCGACCGCGTGCCTGCGCTCGGCGCCGTCGCCACGATGACCCGCAGCGGCGGCGACGGCCGCCCGGTGCTCGAGACGTACACCGCCGACCTCGGCGTGACGGAGTTCGAGGTCGACTTGTTCGGTCGCGTCCGCAGCCTGAGCGAGGCCGCACTGCAGAGGTACTTCGCGCAGGAGGAAAACCGGTGCAGCGCCCAGCTCACGCTGGTCGCGGAGGTGGCTGCCGCATACCTGGCCCTGGCGGCGGACCGCGACCAGCTGCGCGTCGCAGCCGCGACCCTGCACACCCGCGAGGAATCGCATGCGCTCACCGAGAAGCGCTACGAACTGGGCGCCGTCTCGGGGCTCGACCTGCAGCTGTCGCGCACGCAGGTCGAGTCGGCGCGCGCGGAACTGGCGCGCTATGCCGGGCAGGTGGCGCAGGGCGCCAACGCACTCGACCTGCTCGTCGGCCGCCCCGTGGCGCCCGAACTGCTGCCGGAATCCCTGGACGCGGGCATGATCGGCCTCGACTCGCTGCCGGCGGGGCTGCCGTCGGAGGTCCTGCTGGGACGACCCGACGTGCTCGCCGCCGAGCACCTGCTGCGGGCGGCCAATGCGAACATCGGTGCGGCACGCGCGGCATTCTTCCCGTCGATCACGCTCACGGGCGCAGTCGGCTATGCGAGCGACGACCTGTCCGGGCTGTTCGACGCCGGCACCAGCACGTGGGCGTTCGTGCCGCAGGTGCGCGTGCCCATCTTCGAGGGCGGCCGCCTGCGTGCCGGCCTCGGCGTGGCAACCGCCGACCGGGACATTGCGCTCGCCCAGTACGAGAAGTCCATCCAGACGGGCTTCCGCGAGGTGGCGGACGCGCTCGCGCTGTCGGCCACGCTCGCCGACCAGCGCGCGGCCCGCGAGGCGACGGTCGAGGCAGCGGCCGAGGCCGACCGCCTGTCCCGCGCTCGCTACGAGGCCGGTCGCGACAGCTACCTCGTGCAGCTCGAGTCGCAGCGCACGCTTTACCTCGCGCAGCAGGCGCTGATCGCGACGCGGCTGGCCGAGCAGGTCAACCGCGTAGCGCTCTACAAGGCGCTCGGCGGCGGCTGGCAGGAGGACGGACCTTGAACGCGTGCCCCGCGAAAGACAGCCCGCGCGCCGGGGCCCAGCGCGAGCGGATCCTCTGCGCGGCGCAGAAGTGCTTCATCGAGCACGGGTTCCACGCCGCCAGCATGGCGAACATCGCCGAGACCGCGCAGATGAGCGCCGGCCTGATGTACCGCTACTTCGCGAACAAGAGCGCCATCGTGCTGGCGATCATCGAGCGCCAGCTGCAGGAAGGCCGCGCGCACGTGGCGCGGCTGCGCACCTCTTCGGACCTGGCCGCAGACCTGCTCGATTTCTTCGAGCGCTGGCGCGCGCGTGACCCCGGCTCGATGAACGCCGCGCTGTTCCTCGAGATGAACGCCGAGGCGACCCGCGATCCGCAGATCGCCGCCGCGCTGCGCCGCTCCGACGACGCCATTCGTGAAGACCTGGTGGCGTGGCTGAGCCGCGACCGCGAGGCCGGCGGCCTCGGCCTGCCCCCGGCGACCGCGGCAACCCGCGTGTTCGTCCTGCAGACCTTAGTCAAGGGACTGGCGATGAGCGCCGTGCTGCAGCCGGATATCGACCAGGATGCGCTCAGGGCGACCATCGAAGCGCAAGTCGAGCGGCTGCTGGCGCCTTGATCGTCGCGGGCGGGGCGGCCTGCCACGAGGTGGCTTGCAAACCCGGCGCCTTTTCCCGACGCTAGCCGCCGTGCAGCTTCCGCAGGAAAACCCGGGCGTCATCTACGAGGTCAACCTCGAGGCCGATGCCGACATCGCCGGCCCGTTCGACACCTGGCTGCGCGATCACATCGCCGACATGCTGCAGTTCGAGGGGTTCCGCTCGGCGGAGATCCTCGACGACCCGTCTGCACCCGCCGGCCGCATCCGCCGCATCGTGCAATACCGGTTGCGCGACCAGGCCGCGCTCGACGACTACCTCGCGAACCACGCGCCGCACATGCGAGCCCAGGGTATCGCACGCTTCAGTGATCGCTTCAGCGCCGAGCGCCGCGTGCTGCCGCACCGCGAGGAGCTCGTGCGCGGCAAGGTCTCGACGGAGAACTGCCTCAACTGCGGCGAAGCGCTCACCGGCCAGCACTGCTCGCATTGCGGCCAGCCCGCCACGGTGCGCGTGCTGTCGCTGTGGGGCCTCACCAGGGACGTGATCGGCGACCTGCTCGATGCAGACTCGCGAGTCTGGCGCACGCTGTGGCCGCTCGCGTTCCGACCGGGCCTGTTGACGCAGGAATTCCTGCGCGGACGCCGCGCCAGCTACACGCCGCCGTTCCGCATGTACCTGGTGCTGAGCCTGGTGTTCTTCGTGCTTGCGTCGTTCGACGACCCGGGCAGCGAGGTCGCGGTGCAGCTCGACGATGGCGGCACCAACATCCAGCTGCGACAAGGCGGCTCCCCGCCGGAGGGCGCGCCCGAACCGGACGGAGCCGTGCCTCCGGACCCGGCCGCCACGCCGCCGGCATCGGCTGCAACCCCTGCGGCACCGGCGCCGCAGCCGGCCCTGGATGCGGAGACGCGGCGGCTGATCGACCAGCTCGTCAAGCGCGTGCCGGCGGACGCCCGGCAGGAATTGCGCGCCGAGCTGGAAACGAGCCTGGCCGCCGCCACGCCCGAGGAGCGTGCCGCAACGGCGCGCCTCGTCGCGGACCCTTGCGGGGAGGAGAACTTCAAGGTCGAGGGTGCTCCGTTCGTCGAACGGTACGAGCCGCGCCTGCGCGACGCGTGCCGCAAGATCGTCGCCGACCAGCAGTCGTTCGGCCGCGCACTCTGGAACAACATCCCGAAGATGATGTTCCTCTTCCTGCCGCTGATCGCGGCGGCGCTGTCGCTGCTCTACATCCGCTCGGGCCGCTATTACGTGGAGCACCTGCTGTTCGTGGTGCACTTCCACGCGTTCTTTTTCCTGACCGGCATCGTCGTGCTGTTGCTCGAGCGCCTCGCGGAATTGTCCACGGGCGTAGTGGCGAACGGCCTCGCTGCAGCCCAGGCGGTCGTGGGCTCGGTGCTGGTGTT